>CAXSEJ010000005.1:0-30084 GCA_964236395.1 uncultured Rhizobacter sp. | reverse complement strand
ATGGCGTAGACGCCGGCCTTCACCAGCAGGCCGCCGCCGGTCGACACGCCGCCGCCTCCCGCCATGCCGGCGGCCAGCCGCGTGCCGAAGGTCAGGGTGTCGCGAACGACCTCGTTCTCGGCGCCTGCGGTGGCCAGGAACTCGGCGTAGCCGCCGACGCCGCCGCGGCCGGCGCGGTTCGCCTCGACGCCCCAGAAGGCGTTCTTTCCCGCCGACTGCTCGGCGCGCAGGCCGACGGTGCTGATCGTGCGCGGCAGCGCCAGGCCGTCGTTGAGCGTCCGGCCGGCCGGCGTGCGATAGGCACCGGCGACGAACTGCACGCGGTCGAAGCCGAACCCGGCGCGGCCGCCGCCGACCGCCGGCTCGCCGAGCCGCTCGGCCGGGACGAAGCGGAAGTCGCTGTTGGCGTTGAGCACCAGGCCGAGCTGCGTGCTGTCGATCCGGCCGCTCGCCAGGCGCACCCGCGAGAGCGAGACGCCGAGGGCGAGCGGGCCGAGTTCCCAGACCACGTCGGCGTGCGGGCGCAGCATGAGGCCGCCGCCGGCCGGTGCGCCGCCGCCTCCGCCGCCGCCGATGAAGACGCCGAGCTCGGTGCCGACCGGCCCGGCCAGGCGATGGCGCCACGCCAGCTCGCCGCCGAGGGCGAAGAAGCCGCCGCGCTCGCCGCTGATGGCACCGTAGACCGCCGGGCCCACGGCCAGGCCGCGCAGGTCGGCGACGTCGATGAGGTAGCTCGCGCCTACCAGCCCCACGCGCTCGCGGTCGGCGCCGAAGCGCACCCGCTCGAAGCCGATGCGGCCATGCGAGGCCGGCACCGCGAGCGTCGGCGTGTCGGCATCGGCGCCTGCGGCGTTCGTGGCCCAGGCCGAGGCTGCGGCGAGGACGCCCGCGCGCACGGCACGGGCGCACCACGAGGAAGGCACGTGCATCGGTGCCTCAGGCGCCGCCCGCCGCCTCGAGGAAGTCGACGGCGACGTGGGCGAGCGAGCGCAGGCCGAGGCCGAGGCCGGCTTCGTCGATGTAGAAGAGCGGCGAGTGGTTCGACGGCGCCGTCTTCGGGTCCTGCCCCGGCGGCGTGACGCCGACGAAATAGAACAAGCCCGGCACGACGTGCTGGTAGAACGAGAAGTCTTCCGAGCCGGTGACCTTGGGCACCACGATCGCCTGCGCCGCGCCGGCCACGCGCTGCAGCGTGGGCACCATCTGCTCGGTGAGCTCGGCGTCGTTGACGGTGACCGCGTAGTTCTTGCGGATGCACACCTCGCAGCCGGCGCGCGAGGCGCCGGCGATGCCCTCGGCGGTGCCCTTGACGCGGGCGTGGATGTCGTCGCGCATGGCCTCGTCGAAGGTGCGGATCGTGCCGCGCATCTCGACCGTGTCGGGGATGATGTTCTCGCGCAGGCCGCCCTTGATCATGCCGACGGTGAGCACCGCCGGCTCGGCGGCGATGTCGACCTGGCGGCTGATGATGGTCTGCAGGCCGAGCACCACCTGCGCCGAGGTCACGATCGGATCGACGCCGCGCCACGGCATGGCGCCGTGCGTCTGCCGGCCGGCGACGACGATGCGAAAGGAGTCGGCGCTGGCCATGGTCGGGCCGCTGCGGTAGCCGATGGTGCCGGTCGCGAGCTGCGAAGTGACGTGCAGGCCGAAGATCGCGTCGGGCACCGGGTTCTCGAGCGCGCCCTCGGCGATCATCATCTGCGCGCCGCCGTGCTCGCCTTCGGGCGGCATTTCCTCGGCCGGCTGAAAGATGAACTTGATCGAGCCGGCGAGCTGCTCGCGCAGGCCGGCGAGGATGCTCGCCACGGCCATCAGGATGGCGACGTGCGCATCGTGGCCGCAGGCGTGCATCACGCCGACCGTCTCGCCGTTCCACGGTGCGGTGGCCTTCGAGGCGAACGGCACGTCGGTGCGCTCGGCCACGGGCAGGGCGTCCATGTCGGCGCGCAGGGCGACCACGGGGCCGGGCAGCGCGCCTTTGAGCAGGCCGACGACGCCGGTGTGGGCGACCTCGGTGCGCACCTCGTCGAAGCCGAGCGAGCGGAGGTGCTCGGCGACGATCCCGGCGGTGCGGAACTCGCGGTTGCCGAGCTCGGGGTTCGCGTGCAGGTCGCGTCGCCACGCGATCAGCTGCGCGTCGATGGCCTCGGCCGCGGCGTCGATCGCGGCAGCAAGAGAGCCCGGGTCACGGCCGGGCGCGGTGCGGGTTTGCATGCTGTGTGGAGTGGGTGTCGATGACGCATTCTCCACCGATGCTGATCGTCACCGGAGCCATCCAGGCCAGGCTCGACACCCTCGAGGAGCTGAAGCGCCTGAGCCTCGAACACGTCGCCCGTTCCCGGGCCGAGCCGGGCTGCCTCGAGCACGGCGTGGCGATCGACGCCAACGACGGCCTGCGCCTCGTCTTCTTCGAGCGCTGGGCCGACGGCGAGGCGCTGATGGCGCACTTCAGGGCGGCTGCGTCGCGCGAGTTCGCCGCCGCGGTCGGCCGGCTGGCGGCGCATGCGCCGGAGCTCTCCGCCTATGAAGCGAGCGAGATGCCGCTGCGCTGACCGGCACGACGCTACGGCGCCGCCTTCACGGCCGAGGCATCTGCGTTTTCAGTCGCTCGCGATGGCCGGAGATCTGCGCGCGCACCTGGGCCGGCGCGGTGCCGCCGACGACGTCGCGTGAGGCCAGCGAGCCGCGCAGCGTGAGCACGCTGGCGGCGTCTTCACCGATCGCCGGGTGGAAGCGCTGCAGCGTGGCCAGCGGCACGGCGCCGAGCGCGAGCCCGTCGTCGCTCGCCTGCCTGACGACGCGCGCCACCGCTTCGTGGGCGTCGCGAAAGGGCACGCCCTTCTTGACCAGGTAGTCGGCGAGGTCGGTGGCGGTGGCGTAGCCGGCCGACGCGGCGCGTTCCATCGCCTCGGCTTCGACCGTGATGCCGGGCACCATCTCGACGAACACGCGCAGCGTGTCCTTCAGCGTGTCGACGCTGTCGAACAGCGGCTCCTTGTCTTCCTGGTTGTCCTTGTTGTAGGCCAGCGGCTGGCCCTTCATGAGCACCAGCAGGCTCATCAGGTGGCCGACGACGCGGCCGGTCTTGCCGCGCGCCAGCTCGGGCACGTCGGGGTTCTTCTTCTGCGGCATGATCGACGAGCCGGTGGTGAAGCGGTCGGCCAGCGTGACGAAGCCGTAGGCCTGGCTCATCCACAGCACGAGCTCCTCGCTGAAGCGCGACACGTGCACCATGCAGAGCGCCGCGGCGGCGCTGAACTCGATCGCGAAGTCGCGGTCGCTCACCGCGTCGATGCTGTTGCGGCACACGCCGTCCATGCCGAGCGCCCTGGCCACCGCCTCGCGGTCGAGCGCGAAGCTGGTGCCGGCGAGCGCCGCGGCACCGAGCGGCAGGCGGTTGGTGCGCGACCGCACTTCGACCATGCGTTCGGCGTCGCGCGAGAACATCTCGACGTAGGCCAGCAGGTGGTGCGCGAAGGAGACCGGCTGCGCCACCTGCAAGTGGGTGAAGCCGGGCAGGATGGTCTCGGTGTGCGGCTCGGCGAGCGCCACCAGCGCCCGCTGCAGTTCGGCCAGGAGATGGCCGATGGCGTCGATCTCGTCGCGCAGCCAGAGGCGCACGTCGGTGGCGACCTGGTCGTTGCGCGAGCGCCCGGTGTGCAGCCGCTTGCCGGCGTCGCCCTCGAGCGCGACCAGCCGCGCCTCGATGTTGAGGTGCACATCCTCGAGCTCGGTGCGCCATTCGAACCGGCCGCTCTCGATCTCGCCGGCGATCGTCGCCAGGCCGCGCTCGATGGCCGCGAGATCGGCGGCAGCGATGATGTTTTGCGCGGCCAGCATGCTCGCGTGGGCCAGGCTGCCGGCGATGTCGGCACGCCAGAGGCGCTGATCGAAGGCCACGCTCGCGGTGTAACGCCGGACCAGCTCGCTGGTGGGCTCCGAGAACAGCGCCGACCAGGCTGCCGATTTCTTGTCGAACTGGTTCGAAGGCATGTGACGGCAGACCAGCGAAAGGGCGCACGCGCAAGGCGGCAATGTGTGTCGTCGTCCGCGCAACAGGGCCCCATGACCGGGCATCGCTTGGCGACAATGCGCGCCATGGGCCACGCTTTCGCGCGATTCTATCGGCGCCTCCGCGCCTGACATGAGTCGCACGCCGCTGGCGCAAGGCGCCCACGCGCCGGAGCGATCCACCGGATTCGGCGCCACGGTGTTCGATCTCGTCGGCGATGCGCAGCCGGTTCGGCGCGGCCCGGAATCGCCGTTCGACGTGTGCCATGTCGGCGTCGTGCTGCGGGCGCTGCTGTTCGTGCACGGCGTCGTTGCCATCGGCATGGTGTTCGCCGTGAACACGCTCGCGTCGTGGTGGTCGCTCGCCGCCGCCGGTGCGGGCGTCGCCTTGCCGGCCGTGCTGTCGTGGCTGCTCGTGGTGTGCGCGCTCAAGAAGCCGCTCGGCGCGGCCGCGCCGGCGTACCAGTGGGGCGCGGTGATCGGGCTGGGCGCGCTCGCCGCCTGCGCCTCGTCGCAACTGGCGGCCTTGCTTGTCGGCGACGCTGCGGCGCCCGGCATGAGTGCTCTCGCCGGGCTCGGCCCGCCTCTGGCCGGCGCGGCCATGGCGGCCATGGTGTTCCAGTGGCTGGTGCTGCGCGCGCAGGCCACGCTGCCGGCCGAGACGACGGCGCGCCTGGCCGAGCTGCAGTCGCGCATCCGGCCGCACTTCCTCTTTAACACGCTGAACACGGCGCTCACGCTGGTGCACCTCGACCCGGCTCGCGCCGAAGGTGTGCTCGAAGACCTGGCCGAGCTGTTTCGCGTGGCCATCAGCGAAAGCGCCGCGTCGGTGACGCTCGGCGAGGAGGTCGACCTGGCGCGCCGGTACCTCGACATCGAGCAGATTCGTTTCGGAAGCCGGTTGCATGTCACGTGGGAGCTCGACGCGCAGGCCGCCAGCGCCCGGGTGCCGCCTTTACTTTTGCAGCCCCTGGTCGAAAACGCTGTCAGGCACGGCGTGGAGCCGTGCGCGGAGGGAGGCGTGATTCGTGTGCGTACCAAGGTCAAGCTCGGTCGGGCCGTTCTCTCGATCGCCAACAGCGTGCCCGCCGAGCCTTCCCGGCCGGGTCACGGCATGGCGCTCAAGAACGTCCGCGAGCGCCTTCGCCTGATGCACGACGTCGCCGCCCAGTTCGAAGCCAGACAGGACAAGGACGTTTATCGCGTCCAAATCGTGGTGCCCCTATGACGCCCAATTCACCCATGCTCAGCAGTTCTTTCCATGCCACCGCGACAGCGCCCCTGCGCGTGCTCGTGGTCGACGACGAGGAGCTCGCGCGCATGCGCCTGAAGAGCCTCGTCGGCGAATGCAGCGAGCCGCCCGTGGCCGTGGTCGGCGAGGCGGCCAACGCGGCACAGGCGCTCGTGTGGCTCACCACCAAGCACTGCGACCTGGTCCTGCTCGATGTGCAGATGCCCGGGCGCGACGGCACCCAGCTCGCTGCCGAGCTGCGTCTGCGCAACCCGGCGCCTGCCGTGGTCTTCGTGACGGCGCATGCCGAGCACGCGCTGAAGGCCTTCGACGTCGAGGCCGTCGACTACCTCACCAAGCCGGTCAAGCGGGAGCGGCTGCACGCTGCCCTGCGCCGTGTCGCCCAGCGCCTGTCGAACGGGCCGGCGCCGGCGCCCGCCGAAGCGGCGAACACCCCGGCCGAGAGCCCGACCATCGTCGTCAGCGACCGCGGCCGCGTCATCCGCGTGCCGGTCTCCGATGTGCTCTACCTGAAGGCCGAGCTCAAGTACGTGACGCTGCGCACGGCAGACCACACCCACGTGCTCGACGACTCGCTCGCCGAGCTCGAGGAGCGCCTCGGCGACCGCTTCCTGCGCGTGCACCGCAACGCGCTCGTCGCCAAGCGCGCCGTTCGCGCCCTCGAACGGCGCGTCGTTGCCGGCGAGAGCCTCGAGGAAGGCTACGAAGGCTGGGGCGTCTGCATGGCGCCGGTCAACGAATGGCTCGCCGTCTCCCGACGCCAGGTGGCGGCGGTGCGCGAAGCGCTGGTCGTCGTCGGGCGCTGAAGGCGCCGGCGAAACGCCGCCTCGAAGCGCATCGTCGTCGGCCGCGACTTCCGGATCTTCCCGTTCGCCGCCTTCTTCGCGCGACTGCACCTCATCCGGTGTTCCTCAGCCCGGCCGCCAGCCCGTTGATCGAGATGTGGATGCCGCGCTGCACCCGCTCGGTCGCCGGGTCGCCTTCCTTGCGGTTTCGGTAGCGCCGCATCAGCTCCACCTGCAGGTGGTTCAGCGGGTCGAGGTAGGGGAACCGGTGCTCGATCGACCGCGCCAGCGCCGGGTTCGAGGCGAGCCGGTCGGCTTCGCCGGTGATGAGCGTGAGCGCGTCGTCGGTGCGGCGCCACTCGGCCTCGATGCGCGCGAAGATGCGCTTGCCCAGCTTTCGGTCCTCGACCAGGTCGACGTAGCGGGCGGCGATGGCCAGGTCGCTCTTGGCGATCACCATGTCGAGGTTCGAGATCAGCGTCGCGAAGAAGGGCCAGCGCCTGGCCATCTGCCGCAGCATCGCTTCGCGCCCGGTGCGGTCGTCGTGGTTCAGGAAGGCCTCGATCGCCGAGCCGAAGCCGTACCAGCCGGGCAGGGCGACGCGGCACTGGCCCCAGCTGAAGCTCCACGGAATGGCGCGCAGGTCCTCGATCGAGCGGTTCGCCTTGCGCGAGGCCGGCCGCGAGCCGATGTTGAGCTCCGCGATCTCGCGGATCGGGGTGGCACTGAAGAAGTAGTCGGTGAAGCCGGGCGTCTCGTAGACCAGCGCGCGGTAGGCCGCCATGCTCGCCGCGCTGATCTCGCTCGCGGCGGCGAGAAAGCTCTTCGGCGCCTTCTGCGCCGGCGGCAGCAGGGTCGCCTCCAGCGTGGCCGCGACCAGCGTCTCGAGGTTGCGCCGGCCGATCTCCGGTTGCGCGTACTTCGAGGCGATGACCTCGCCCTGTTCGGTGAGGCGGATCTGCCCGTTCACGGTGCCCGGCGGCTGGGCCAGGATGGCCTGGTAGCTCGGCCCGCCGCCGCGGCCGACGGTGCCGCCGCGACCGTGGAACAGGCGGAGCACGATGCCGTGCGATTCGCGCAGCGCGCCGAACACCTCGACCAGCGCGATCTCGGCGCAGTAGAGCTCCCAGCTGCTCGTGAAGGCGCCGCCGTCCTTGTTGCTGTCGCTGTAGCCGATCATCACGTCCTGCTCGGCGCCGGAGCGCTGCAGCAGCCCGGCGATGCCGGGCAGGGCGTAGAACTCGCGCATGATCCGCGCCGCGCTGCGCAGGTCGCCGATGGTCTCGAACAGCGGCGAGACGATCAAGGCGGTGGTCGCGCCGTCGTCGAGCGTGCCGCGCAGGAGGCCGGCTTCCTTCAGCAGCACCAGCACCTCGAGCAGGTCGCTCACGCTCTCGGTGTGGGAGATGATGTAGTGGCGCAGGGCCTCGCGGCCGTAGCGCTGCAGCATGGTGGCCGCCATTTCGAAGATGGCGAGCTCGGCGCGCGTCGCTTCGCTGTACGCCTCGGCGCGCGCGCTCTCCACCACCCGCAGCGGCCGTGCATCGGCCAGCATGCGCAGCAGCAGGCCGCGCCGCGCCGCTTCGTCGAGGCCGGCGTACGCCGGTTCGATGCGCGCCACGGCCAGCAGCTCGGCGATCACGGCCTCGTGCTTGTCGGAGCTCTGGCGCAGGTCGACGGTGGCGAGATGGAAGCCGAACACCTGCACCGCGCGCAGCAGGGGCGAGAGGCGCGGCTGCACCAGTGCCTCGGCGTGGTGCTCGCGCAGCGACATCTCGATGGTGCGCAGGTCGGCGAGCAGCTCGTCGGCCGAGGCGTAGGGCCGGCTCGGTGCCACGGCATGGCGTAGCGCTTCGGTGCCGGTGAGTGCCTGCAGGGTGGCGGCCAGGCGGGCGTACATGCCGACGAGGGCCCGCCGGTAGGGCTCGTCTTCGCGGTGCGAGCTGGCGTCGCCGGAGGCGTCGGCGAGCTGCTGCATCGCCGGCGACACGGCGGTCAGCGTCGCCGAGATCGAGAGCTCGGCGCCGAGCTCGTGCACCTGCGTCAGGTAGAAGCGCAGGGCCGTCTCGCTCTGCCGGGCGAGTGCCGTGGCGAGCGTCTCGGCACTCACGAACGGGTTGCCGTCGCGGTCGCCGCCGATCCAGTTGCCCATGCGGAAGAAGGGTGCCACGGGGTGGCCGGGCAGGGCCTCCTCGATGTGGCGATAGAGCAGGGGAATCTGCGTCAGGAAGGTGGCGCGGTAGTAGCTGAGCGCGTTCTCGATCTCGTCGGCGACCGTCAGCTTGGCCGTGCGCAGGATTCGCGTCTGCCAGAGCTGCGTGACGCGGGCGAGCAGCAGGGCTTCGTTGCTCTGCAGCTCGCGCTCGCCGGCCAGGCCGCTGCGGGCAGCCAGCAGTTCGGCGATCGCCCGCTCCGCGTCGAGGATGCTCTTGCGCTGCACTTCGGTCGGGTGCGCGGTCAGCACCGGCGAGATGAAGGCGTGCTGCAGCGTTTCGGCGATGCGGTCGGCGTTCACGCCGCGCCTGGCCAGCCGATCGAAGGCCATCGCCAGCGAGCCTTCCTGCAAGTGGCCCTGGCGGTCGTGGATGGCACGGCGGCGTAGGTGGTGCCGGTCTTCGGCGATGTTGGCGAGGTGCGAGAAGTAGCTGAAGGCGCGGATGACGCTCACGGTGCGGTCGCCGCTCAGGCCGGTGAGCAGCCGGTCGAGGCCGCGGCCGGCGCGGGCGTCGCGCTTCAGGCGGTAGGCGACGGCGAGCTGGCGCACCTGCTCGACGAGCTCGTAGGCCGCCTTGCCCTCCTGCTCGCGGATCACGTCGCCGAGGATCCGGCCGAGCAGGCGGATGTCGTCGACCAGCGGGCGGTTCTTCTCGGCCGCAGCATCGGCCTTGTCGGCATCGGCCTTGTCGCCGTCGGCCTTGTCGTCGGCCTTCGCTTTGGCGTTGTTCCTGGTCTTGTCTTTGCTCATGGCGGCGATGATGCAGGAGGCGTGCCCATGCCCCGGGCACGGCGCCTGGCGCGCTAGCATCGGTCGATGAGCGGGACCATCCTCGTCATCGCCACCCGCGAAAGCCGCCTCGCCCTCTGGCAGGCCGAGCATGTCCAGGCGTTGCTGCGCCAGGACGGCGGCGGCGACGTGACCCTGCTTCCGATGACCACGCGCGGCGACCAGATCCTCGACCGCACGCTCGCCAGGGCGGGCGGCAAGGGCCTGTTCGTGAAGGAGCTGGAGACTGCCCTCGCCGACGGCCGCGCTCACCTCGCCGTCCATTCGCTGAAGGACGTGCCGATGGACCTGCCGGCCGGCTTCGCGCT
This sequence comes from uncultured Rhizobacter sp., assembly GCA_964236395.1. Taxonomy (GTDB): domain Bacteria; phylum Pseudomonadota; class Gammaproteobacteria; order Burkholderiales; family Burkholderiaceae_C; genus Schlegelella_A. The sequence goes on along the minus strand of CAXSEJ010000005.1, from coordinate 20,721 downwards.
GGCGGCGGTGCTCGAGCGCGAAGACCCTCGCGACGCCTTCGTCTCCAACCGCTACGCCAGCCTGGCCGAGCTGCCGGCCGGTGCCGTCGTCGGCACCTCGAGCCTGCGTCGGGTGGTCCAGCTCGCAGCGCAGCGGCCCGACCTGCGCATCGAGCCGCTGCGCGGCAACCTCGACACCCGGCTGCGCAAGCTCGACGAAGGCGGCTACGACGCGATCGTCCTCGCCGCCGCGGGATTGCTGCGGCTCGGCTTGTCGAGCCGCATCCGCACTCGTTTCGAGCCGACCGAGATGCTGCCCTGCGCCGGCCAGGGGGCGCTCGGGATCGAAACGCGTGCCGGCGGGCTCGAGTTCGGCGCCCGCGTCGCTGCCCTGACGCACACGCCGACGCTGCTCGCGGTGGCTGCCGAGCGGGCTGTCTCGCGCAGCCTCGGCGGCAGCTGCAGCATGCCGCTCGCAGCGCACGCGCGCTGGCTCGGGGCGACGCTCGAGCTGCGCGCGGCCGTCGGCCACCCCGAGCGGCCTGCGGCGCCGCTGGTGCGCGCCGAGGTCGCCGGTCCTGCCGGCGATCAGGCGGCGGCCGAGGCGCTCGGCACGGCCATCGCCCGTGCGTTGCTCGCCGCCGGTGCCGGCGCCTACCTCGCCGCCAGCGAAGCCGCCGCGGCCGCGCTCCACGGCGCGTGATGACCGCGCCGGCGCCGCGCGTCGTCGTCACGCGGCCGGCAGCGCAGTCGGCGGCCTGGGTCCTTCGCCTGCAGGCGGCCGGCATCGCCGCGGTCGCGCTGCCGCTGATCGAGACCGCGCCGGCCGCCGACACGGAGGCGGTCGCCGCGGCGTGGGCCTCGCTGCCGTCGCGCCGGCTGGTCGTCTTCGTGAGCCCGAACGCGGTGCTCCATTTCTTCGCCGCCCGGCCGGCCGATCGTTGCTGGCCGCCGACGCTGTCGGCGGCCACACCGGGGCCCGGCACGGCCGAGGCGCTGCGGGCCGCCGGCGTTGCCCCCGGGCGCATCGTCGAGCCCGCCGGCGACGCCTGTCGATTCGACTCCGAGGCGCTCTGGCACCGCCTCGGCGAAAGCGACTGGGCGGGTGCCAGCGTGCTCCTCGTCCGTGGCGATGGCGGCCGCCAGTGGCTGGCGGAGCGCCTGATCGAGGCCGGCGCACAGGTCGACGCGGTGCAGGCCTACCGGCGGTCCGCGCCGACGTTCTCGCATCCCGAGCGTGTGGCGCTCGAGGAGTTGGCCACGGCGGCCGATGCGGTCTGGCTCTTCACCAGCTCGCAGGCCATCGATCACCTCGAGGCCGCTGCAGGCGCCCGCCGATGGCACGGCGCGCGCGCCATCGCCACCCACCCGCGCATCGCGGCACGGGCCCGCACGGCGGGCTTCGGCCGCGTGATCGAGGCTGCGCCCGGGCTCGACGCGCTGGTCGCCTGCATACAATCGGTGCAACCGTGACCGACGACCCGCCGACCGCCGCCGACTCCGCTCGGCCGGCCGTTCCGGTGTCGCGACGGCTCTCGCGCTGGATCGTCGGCGCCGCGCTCGCGGTGGCGCTCCTCGCCACTCTGGCCCTGGCCCTCGCCTGGCGCGCCGAGCAGCGCGTGCGCAGCAGCGAACGCGACCTCGTCAAGCGCCAGCAGGACAGCGCCCAGCTCGTGGCCGAGGCCGGCCTCCTTGCCCGCCAGGCCCAGGAAGGCGCGCGCGACGCGGCGGCCAAGGTGGCGTTGCTGGAAGCGCGGCTCAACGAGGTCTCGGTCCAGCGCAGCCAGCTCGAGGAGCTGATTCGGTCGGTGGCCCGCTCCCGCGACGAGACCCTGGTCGTCGACATCGAATCGGCGCTGCGCGTGGCGGTGCAGCAGTCGGCGTTGACCGGCAGTGCCGAGCCGCTCGTGGCGGAACTGAAGCAGGCCGAGGAGCGCCTGGCGCGGGCGAACCAGCCCCGGCTGGAACCCGTGCGGCGGGCCATCGCCCGCGACCTCGACCGCGCCCGGGCGGCCGGCGTCGCCGATGTATCCACCCTCTCGATCAAGCTCGATGAAGTCGTGCGCCTGGTCGACGAGCTGCCGCTCCTGAGCGCCGCCGAGCCGCGCCCGGCCATCGACGCCGCCGCTCCGGCGCCCGACGCCCCGCCGGCGCCGGCGGCCGAAGCGGCGTCGTCGGCCGACGGTGTCGGCGCCTGGTTCTCGCGCGAGCTCGGCCGCGTCGGCGGCCGCTTCGTGGCTACGGTGTGGTCGGAGATCCGCTCGCTCGTCCGCATTACCCGCATCGGGCACCCCGAAGCCATGCTCGTGGCACCCGACCAGGCCTTTTTCCTGCGCCAGAACGTCAAGCTGCGCCTGCTGAACGCCCGCCTGGCGCTGATGGCGCGCCAGTTCGACGGCGCCCTAGCCGACGTGCGCTGGGCCCAGGGCGCCATCGACCGCTACTTCGACGGCTCGGCCCGTCGCACGCAGGCGGCCATCGACCTGCTGCGCCAGGTCGCACAGCAGGCGCGCCAGGGCGGCGTCGCCCGGCCCGACGACACCTTTTCGGCCCTGGCCACGGTCTCCGGGCCACGCTGAAGGTGACGGTGCGCTCACGCCCACAGCATTCGCTGCCCGCCGAGGGGGCGCGGCCGGCCGTGGGGCGGCCCGGCGCCCGGCCGTCATGCGCCTAGCGATCTGGTTCGTTCTCCTGTTCGCCGTGGCGGTGGTCGCGGCGACGACCTTCGGCACCAACGACGGCCTGGCCACCTTCTACTGGGGCACGTGGCGGCTCGACGTCTCGTTGAACCTTTTCCTGCTCCTGCTCGTCGGCAGCAGCTTCCTGATCGTGGCCGTGATCCAGGGCGTGAACTCGCTCGTCGGCTTGCCGCGACGGGCGCGCGAATGGCGCGTGGCGCGGCGCGACCGCACCGGCCAGGCGGCCCTGCGCGAGTCGCTCTCGCTCTACTTCGGCGGCCGCTACACGCGGGCGCAGAAGGCCGCCCAGCGTGCACTCGCCATCCAGGTCGAGACACCCGAGCTGGCGCAGGACAACGAGTTCACGGTGCTCGGCCACCTGCTCGCCGCCGGCAGTGCGCACCGGGTGCAGAACCGGGCCGTGCGCGACGAGGAACTGCGCCTGGCGCTCGATCTCTCGCACCACAGCGCCGCGGCGCGTTCGGCCGAAGAAGGCGCGCGGCTGCTGGCCGCCGAATGGGCGCTCGACGACCGCGACGCCGTGCGCGCCACCGAGCTGCTCGACGAACTGCCGCTCGGCGTGGCGCGGCGCACGCATGCACTCCGCCTGAAGCTGCAGGCGGCCCGGCTGGCGCGCCAGCCGCAGGAGGCGTTGCGCACGGCGCGCCTGCTCGTCAAGCACCAGGGTTTCTCGGCCGCGGCCGCCGCCGGGCTGCTGCGCTCGCTGGCCTTCGAATCGCTCGAGACCGTGCACGACCTCGACCAGCTGCGCCGGTTGTGGCAAGGGCTCGACCCGGCCGACCGGCGCGACGCCTTCATCGCCGCCCGGGCTGCCGCGAAGGCGAGCGCGCTGGGCGCGAGCGAGGACGCGCGCTCATGGCTTCGGCCGTTCTGGGACCGCATCGCGGAGATCGGGGCAGAAGAGCGCAGCCGCGTCGCCGAAGCGCTGTCGGGCGCCGTGGCAGGCATCGGCGCCGAGTGGCTGCCGCGTCTCGAGTCGGCCGCGCAGGCGGTGCCGCGCGACGGCGCCGTGGCCCTGGCCGCCGGCCGGGCCCTCGCCGAGCGCGGCCTTTGGGGCAAGGCCCGGGCGCTGCTCGAGCAGGCCGGCGCAGACGCGTCGCTGGCGGCGTCGGCGCGCCGCAAGGCCTGGGTCGCGCTCGCCGAGCTGGCCGAGCGCGAGGGCGATTCGGCCCGCGCCAACCGCTGCTTCGAGACCGCCGCCCGACTGGCCTGAGGGCCCGCGCTATACTCGCGGGCTCAGCGGCTGTAGCTCAGTTGGATAGAGTACTTGGCTACGAACCAAGGGGTCGTGGGTTCGAATCCTGCCAGCCGCACCAGTTATTGCTTTTCGTCTGACTTCTGGTCGACTCACGCCGAAAGCCGGCTACGTGCCAGGGTGCCGAGGTCCAGGTGGCCTGGCGTAACGCACACGCAATACACTGCCGGCATGAAATCCGCCGTCATCCCTCAGGTCCGGGTCGACCCTCAATTCCGCTCGGAGCTTGAATCCGTGTTGAAGCAGGGCGAGACGCTTTCCGAGGTCGTCGCGGTTTCCGTGAAGAACGCGGTGGAATACCGGCTTGTGCAGACGCGGTTTCACACACGCGGACAGCTCGCTTGGGAAGACTACCAACGCAATGGCGCCACGGTTGCCGCCGATGCAGTCGTTTCCAAGCTGCAGGCTAAGCTCGACGCCAGGCGCGAACTTCTGGGCGGATGACGTTCGATGTCCGGTTTACCGCCGCGGCCGACGAAGACCTGGAACGACTGTTCGACTTCTTGCTCGACCACGCCGCCACGGTGGACGACCTGGCACTCGCGCAGGCCGCGATCGAGGCTGTGCGCTCGGCGGCCCTGATGCAGCTGGCGACGACTCCCTACAGCTTCAGGAAGATCGCCAAGAGCCAGACACGGCGCGAGCGGATCATCCCCTTCGGCGCCACCGGCTACATCGCGCTCTACGAGATCACGAGTCCGTCGAGCGTGCTGGTGTTGGCCGTGCGTCATCAGCGTGAAGAGGACTTTCACTGAGCTGGTGATCCGCCCATGCCCCCCGAACCAATCAGCGCTTCACCGCAGACCAATACGGTGTTCATGTCGGCGCGCCAGTCGGCGAGCGGTGCCCCGCGGCGGCGGCCCGGCCGGACCCGAACTGATTGCGAAGCGCCGGATACAGGGCCCCGAAGCGCTCGTAGCGTGGCATCAACAACGAGGCTTCGGCCTCGAGTGCGATGAAATCCGCACTGACCGCCGGAATGCGGCAAACATCGGCTGGATCGCCGCCGTCGGCAAGCCATGCCAGCCGTGCCGCGCCGACGGCGCCGGCGGCGATGCTGTCGTCGTGGATTTGCATCGCCACGCCGAACAGCGAAGCGAGCAATTGGGCCCAAAGAGGGCTGCGTGCGCCGCCACCGATCAGCGACAGCGCGCTAACCGCCTTTCGCTCCGGCGCCAGGCTCAGCCAGCCGTCGAGCAAGCTGAAGCTCACCCCTTCGATCACCGCATAGCCGATCGAGGCGGCGTCGTGCCCATGTGTCAGGCCGAACAGCACGCCTTGGCATTCCGCGTCGTTGTGCGGCGTCCGGTCACCGCTCAGGTAGGGAAGAAAGATCGGGGCTTGGGCGCGTTGCGACGCTGTCAGCAGCGAAACGCGGCGGAGCAGCTCCTGCTCTGAAGAGAGGCCGAGGACGCCGCAGGCCCAGCGCAGCGAGCTCGCCGCCGACAGGCTGACCGACATCTGGTGCCAGCGTTCTGGCACGGCATGGCAGAAGGCGTGGACGCCTGCGCTCGGGTTCGGACTGAAGCGCTCGCTGACCAGCAGGCAGACGCCGGACGTGCCGAGAGAGACGAACCCTTGACCGGGCCGCACCGCTCCCATGCCGACGGCGCTCGCCGCGTTGTCGCCGCCACCACCGGCGACGGCGATATCCGACCGCATTCCCCAGCGCGCTGCCAGATGCGCGCGGAGCTGGCCGGAGATCTGGCTGCCCTCGACGAGTCGCGGCATCTGCGCTCGAGACAGACCACAGGCGGCGAGCAACTCGTCGGACCAGTCGCGTTGGCCGACATCGAGCCACAAGGTGCCCGAGGCGTCCGACATCTCGCTCACATGCTCGCCGGTGAGCCGAAGCCGCAGCCAGTCCTTGGGAAGCAGAACAGACGCGGTGCGTGCGAAGACCTCAGGCTCGTGCTCTCGGACCCAGAGCAGCTTCGGGGCGGTGAAGCCGGGCATCGCCGCATTGCCGCAGATGTGCCGCAGCGAGCGCGTGGTGGCCTCGAGCGCTTCGCATTGCCGCGTGCTGCGGCCGTCGTTCCACAGGATCGCCGGCCGCAGGACGGCGTTGGCGGCGTCGAGCAGGACCGCGCCGTGCATCTGCCCGCTGGGACCGATGGCGCGCACTGCGGCAAGGGTTGTGGCGTGCGCTTGGCGCAGACGCAGCATTGCGGTGTCGAGCGCTTTCCACCAGTCCTCCGGCTCCTGCTCCGACCAGAGTGGACGAGGCCTTGAAATCGCCAGCGGCTCCGACGCACTGGCGACGACGCGATGCGCATCGTCGAGGACGACCACCTTCAGCTCGGACGTGCCGAGGTCGATGCCGAGGTACACGTGCCGGCCGCCGCTCAGACGGTACCGCTGAAGCGATGTGCCGCTTGATGGCGAAACTGCGAAGGCGTCATCCCCTTGATCTCGCGAAAGCGCCTGTTGAAGTTGGCGACGTTGTGAAATCCCACCTCATAGCAGATGCGCGTGACCTGCCGGTCGGTTTGCATCAACAGCTGACAGGCGCGGTTCACGCGCACCAGGTTCACGAAGTCGGTGAAGGTGTTTCCGGTGGCCCGGCGGAAGAAGCGCGAGAAGCGGCTCTCGCTCATCCCGAGCTCGACGGCAGCAGTGCTCGCCAGCAGCGGCCCGGCCATGTCGCTGGTGATGCGGTCGACGATGGCGTTGATCTGTTCCAGGCCGGCGTCGTCGTCCTTGCCCTGCATCTGCACATTCGAGAGCAGCCGGTATTCAGTGCAGCGCGAGAGATCGGCCAGGAAGTCGCAGAAGGCAGCGAGCCGTGCCAGGCCGCGCGAGTGCTTCACGCTCAGCCAGTGCTCCGTGGCGCGCTCGGACATGCCGAAGAACTCGATGCCGTGACGCGCCCGTTCGAGCAGCGGCATCGCCTCGGCGAACTCGGGGATGATCTCGGCGCAGCGCTCCATCGGCTCTTGTCGAAACTGGATGACCAGGTCGCGCTCGGCGACGCCACCTTCCGGCAAGCCGAACGAGACCCAGTTGTGCGGCAACCTCGGACCGCAGAGGACGAGATGGCCGGGCTGGAACGGGCCGATCCAGTCGCCGACGAAGGCCTTGCCCGAGGTCGCGGTGATGAGATGCAGCTCGTATTCGTCATGAAAGTGCCAGCGCGCCAGGGGCGTCGGGAATCCGTGCGCGAGACAGCGCACCAAACCGGCTTCGGAAGGCGTTTCATAGCCGAGCGAGGGCGAGCGCACGTAGTCATGCTCCAGCTCCGGATTGCGCTGGCGAGGCAGGCCGCGGTCCCTTGCGACGGTCATGTTGTCATCGTGCCCGAATGAATGAGGCGCCTGGCCTCAACTCATGACGTTGCCGCCATCGACGTTCAGGGTCTGCGCCGTAATGTAGGACGACTCTTCGCTGGCCAGGAACACCGCGGCGCCAGCGACCTGGGCGGGCGATCCCATGCAGCCGAGCGGCACGGCCTTTCCCACGGCGCGCTTCTTCTCGCCCGGCCGCAGGCCCTCGTAGCGGGCGAACAGGGCGTCGACGCCTCGCCACATCGGCGTGTCGATCACACCTGGGGCGATGGCGTTGACGCGGATGCGGTGGGGCGCCATCGCCAGTGCCGCGCTCTGCGTGTAGCTGATCACCGCCGCCTTGCTGGCGCAGTAGTGGGCGACCAGCGCCTCGCCGCGCCGGCCCGCCTGGGAGGCGAGGTTGACGATGCTGCCCGACCCGCCCGCGGCGACGAGGCGCGCCAGCACCGCCTGCATGACGAAGAACATGCCCTTGACGTTGACGTCGAACAGACGCGAGTACATCGCCTCGCCCGACTCGAGCAGCGGCGCCATGTCGAAGACCGCGGCGTTGTTGAAAAGCACGTCGACCGTGCCGAAGCGCGCCGCCGCAGCGTCGACGAGAGCGCCGAGCGTGTCGAGGCGGGTCACGTCGGCCGAGGCGTAGGCGAGCCGGTCGCCGTGCCGGGCGAGCAGTGCGGCGAGACCTTCGCTCGGCTGCGGTGCCAGGTCGACGGCGGTGCAGCACGCGCCTTCGGACAGGAAGGCTTCGGTCGCGGCCAGCCCGATGCCGCCTCCGGCACCGGTGAGCAGGGCATGTCGCGAGGCCAGGCGTTGCTGATCGGCCATGCGGCTCAGTGATTCATGAAGAACGAGCGAACGCTTCGACGCGCCCGTGCGCTGCGCGCACCGCCGCGAGCAGCGTCTCGTTGCCGGCCAGATCGGCCCAAAGCACGGGATCGTTGCAGAAAGCCAGGAGTGGATCGGTCGCGGCGAAGAAGCCATGCGCCACCGCCGCGTCCATCACCCCGTCCTGGTAGTCGTAGGCCAGTTCGCCGCGGTGCCAGCGGCCGAGAAAGGCGAAGAAGAGCGCCGGCAGCATCGCCGTGCCGGCGATCGATCGGCCGGCCGCCAGGCACTCGCGCAGCGTCGGCACGACGAAGCCGGGAATCTTCGAGAAGCCGTCCATGGCGACGCGCTGGTTGGTGTCGCGCACGAAGGGATTGGCGAAGCGCTCGAGGACGACGTCGCGATAGGCGGCGAGGTCGATCGGCGCCGGCCGCGCCGGGGTGTCGAGGCACGGGATCACGTCGTCGGTGATGTAGTCGGTGGCCATGCGGCGGATTGCCGGCACAGCCATGTCCTCGTGGATGAAGGAGAGGCCGCGCAGCGTGCCTGCCCAGGCGACGCAGCTGTGGCTGGCGTTGAGGATGCGAATCTTCGCTTCTTCGTGGGCGTGGACCGACGCGACCATTTCCACGCCGACCCGCTCCCAGGCCGGCCGGCCAGCGATGAAGTCGTCTTCGATCACCCACTGGATGAAGCTCTCGGCCATCACCGGCGCGGCGTCGTCGAAGCGGGTCGCTGCCTTGACTCGCTCCGCGACGTCGGCCGCCGGCCGCGGCGTGATGCGGTCGACCATCGCGCACGGGCAGCTCGTGTTCGCTTCGACCCACGCGCCGAGCAAGGTCTCGCCGCGGCGGGCGATGAAGTCGAGCAGGCCGGCGCGAAAGCGGCTGCCGTTGCTGCGCAGGTTGTCGCAGTTGAGCAGCGTCACGGCACCGCCGCGGCGCTGCATGCGGGTGCGCAGAATCGCCGTCACCGCGCCGTAGATCGTGGTGCAAGCGCCGCTTTCGAGATCGGTGCGCAGGTCGGCGTGCGTGAGGTCGAGCCGGTCGTCGGCGTCGAGGTGGTAGCCGGCTTCGGTGACGGTAAAGGAGAGGATGCGGGTCGACGGCCGGGCCCCGACCTCGACCAGCCGCGCCAGCGTCGGCTCGAACGGAACCACTTCGGTGATGGAGGTGATGCGCTCGTAGCGCCGCTCGCCGGCCGGCGTCACCGTCTCGAGCGTGTAGGCCCCGCCCTGCGCGGCGAGGGCGGTGGCCGTGGCTTCCATGTCGGCGCGGATGTTGCCCGCGACGATGGACCACGAGCGTTCGCCCGACTCGCGCAGCCGGTGCAGGTACACCGCTTCGTGGGCGCGGTGAAAGGAGCCGAGGCCCAGGTGCAGGAGAGTCCGTTCGGACCCGGCGGTCGCTTGGTCCATGGCGGGCTCAGGTGGACCGGCCGGCCACGAGCTGGCCCCGGCGGTCGAAGAGATGGAACGAGGCCGGCACGATGTCGAGGCCGACCGCGTCGCCGGGCTTCAGCGCCGTGCGCTCGTTCTGCCGTGCCACCAGCTGCACCGGCGCCGCAGTGCCGATGCCGCCCTCGACCTGGGCGTAGATCAGCGTGTCGGCGCCGAGCGACTCGACCAGCTCGACCCGGCCGGCCAGGCGGCCCGTGCCGCCCGGCCGCACGAGCACTTTCTCCGGGCGCACGCCGATGAAGCCGTCGACCGCCGCGTCGACGCCGGCGGCGCCGAGCAGCACCGGCAGGGCCGCGCTATCGACGATGTTCATCTGCGGCGTGCCGATGAACTGGGCGACGAACTGGTTGGCCGGATGGTCGTACAGCTCGAGCGGCGAGCCGACCTGCTCGACCTGGCCATCGCGCAGCACGACGACGCGGTCCGCGAGCGTCATGGCCTCGACCTGGTCGTGCGTCACGTAGATGGTGGTCGCGCCGAGCTCGCGGTGCAGCTTGGCGATCTCGATGCGCGTCTGGCCGCGCAGCGCGGCGTCGAGATTCGAAAGCGGTTCGTCGAAGAGAAAGACCTTGGGCGCGCGCACGATGGCCCGGCCGATCGCGACGCGCTGGCGCTGGCCTCCGGAGAGCTCCTTCGGCGTGCGGTGCAGGTAAGGCGTCAGGTTGAGGATCTCGGCGGCGCGCGCCACCTTGTCGCGGAGCACCGCCTTGTCGACGTTGGCCAGGCGGAGGGCGAACGACATGTTGTCGGCGACGCTCATGTGTGGATAGAGCGCATAGCTCTGGAACACCATCGCCAGGTCGCGCTTGCTCGAGGCGAGCCGAGTGATGTCGCGGCCGTCGAGCTCGAGGCTGCCGGCGTCGATCTCGGTCAGGCCGGCGATCATGCGCAGCAGCGTCGACTTGCCGCAGCCGGAAGGGCCGACGAAGACGACGAACTCGCCCTTCTCGACCGCCAGGTCGATGCCCTTGATCGCCTTCAGCGCGCCGAAGTGCTTTTCGACGCCGTGCAGTTCGAGGAACGACATGCTGCTTCCTGGTGTGCCGGCTACTTGACGGCGCCGAAGGTCAGGCCCTGAACCAGCTGTTTCTGGCTGAACCAGCCGACCACGACGATCGGCGCGATGGCCATCAGCGAGGCCGCCGAGAGCTTGGCCCAGAACAACCCTTCCGGGCTCGAATAGGAGGCGATCAGCGCGGCCAGCGTGCCGGCCCGCGACGAGCTGAGGTTGAGCGACCAGAAGGCCTCGTTCCAGGCCAGCACCAGACAGAGCAGCCCGGTCGAGGCCAGCGTGCCCATGGCCAGCGGCCGGATCACGTGCCTGAACTCGCCCCAGATCGAGGCGCCGTCCATGCGCGCCGCCTCGAGGATGTCGGGCGGGATGTCCTTGAAGCCGGAGTAGAGCATCCAGACCATGATCGGCAGGTTGGAGAGCGTGAAGACGACGATCAGCGCGGTGAGCGAGTCGAGCAGGCCGGCGGTCTGCGCCATGACATAGACCGGAACGAGGGCGCCGACGGCGGGCATCATCTTCGTCGAAAGCATCCACATCAGGATGTCGCGCGTGCGCTTCGTGCGAAAGAACGCCATCGAGTAGGCCGCCGGCGCGGCGATGGCCAGCCCGAGCAGCGTCGAGACGAAGCTCGTGATGACCGAGTTGGCGGCGTGGTGCAGGTAGTCGCTGCGCAGGTTCACCTCTCGAAAGCTGTCGAGCGTGGGCGTGAAGAAGAGCTGCGGCGGCACCGCGATCGCCTGCAGCTCGGTCTTGAACGAGGTCAGCACGAGCCAGATGAGCGGGAAGATCACCAGCAGCGTGATGGCCCAGGCAGCCAGCGTGCGAACGGCAAGGGCGAGGCCTTTCATGCTCAATCGAGGTTCTTGCCGATCAGCCGGATCAGGAACACGGCGGCGACGTTGGCCAGCACCACCGCGAACAGTGCCCCGGCCGAGGCCACGCCGACGTCGAAGTTCATCAGCGCCTGCTTGAAGATGAGAAAGGCGACATTGGTGCTTTCGTTGCCGGGCCCGCCGCCGGTGGTCGTGAAGATTTCGGCGAACACGCTGAGCAGGAAGATCATCTCGATCATCACCACCACGGCGATCGGCCGGCCGAGATGCGGCAAGGTCAGGAACCAGAACTTCTGCAGCGGGTTGGCGCCGTCCATGCCGGCGGCTTCCATCTGGTCGCGGTCGAGCGACTGCAGCGAGGTGATGAAGATGAGGCAGGCGAACGGCAGCCACTGCCACGAGACCATCAGGATCACCGAGAACAGCGGGTGGTCGGTGAGCCAGTCGACCGGGCTGGCACCGAAGAAGGCCCAGACCTGCGCCAGCACGCCGTAGATCGGGTTCATCATCATGTGCTTCCACAGCAGCGCGTTGGCCGTGGGCATCACGAAGAAGGGCGAGATGAGGAGCACGCGGACGATGCCGCGGCCGGGAAACGGATCGTTGACGAGCAGCGCCAGCGCCACGCCGAGCACCACCGTGATGGCGATGACCGAGCCGAGCAGCGACAGCGTGTTCAGCACCGACGGCCCGAAGTCGGGGTCGGTCACGAAGTACTCGTAGTTCGACAGGCCGGTGAAGGTCTTCTCGCCCGGCTGCATCAGGTTGTAGCGGACGAGCGAGAAGTAGATCGTCATCGCCAGCGGCACGATCATCCAGAGAAAGAGCGTGGCGACGGCGGGCGCCATCAGGGCGCGCGGCAGCAGGCGGTTCATCGGGCTCCTTGCCGACGAAGGTGAACGGGCGAAACGGGCGAAACGGGCGAAACGGGCGAAACGGGCGAAACGGGCGCCGTCGCGTCGGTTGACGCAGCGCGCCCGCTTCAGCGGCCCGTCACTTGTAGTAGCCGCCCTTCTTCATCTCGCGGTCGGCCGCGAGCTGGCTCGCCTTCAGCGCCTCGTCGACCGTCACCTTGCCGGCGAGCGCCGAGCTCATCTGCTGGCCAACGGCGATGCCGATCGCCTGGAACTCGGGAATGGCGGCGAACTGCACGCCGACGTATGGGCTCTTCGGCAAGGTGCTGTCGTTGGCGTTGGCCGAGTCGATCGCCTTTTTCTCGGCATCGGCGAAGCTGGCCGCCTTCAGGAACTCGGGCGTGGCGTAGGTCGACTTGCGCGTGCCGGTGGGTACCGAGCCCCAACCTTTCTCCTTGGCGACGAGCGCGACGTAGTCCTTCGAGGTCGCCCAGTTGATGAATTTCTGTGCTGCGTCGGCGTTCTTGGTGCCGGCGGGAATCGCCAGCGCCCAGGCCCAGAGCCAGTTCGCTCCCTTCTGGGTGGCGCTGTACGGGCCCTGCGCAAAGGCGACCTTGTCGGCGACCTTGCTCTGCTTCGGATCGGTGATGAAGGAGGCGGCGATGGTGGCGTCGATCCACATCGCACACTTGCCCTCGTTGTAGAGCGCCAGGATCTCGTTGAAGCTGTTCGCGCTCGAGCCGGGAGGCCCGTACTTTTTCATAAGGTCGACGTAGTTCGTGATCGCGTCGTGCCAGGGCTTGGTCTCCAGCTGCGGCTTCCAGCTCATGTCGAACCATTGGCCGCCGTAGCTGTTGACCATGGTCGTCAGGAAGGCCATGTTGTCGCCCCAGCCCGGCTTGCCGCGCAGGCAGATGCCGTAGACGCCCGCCTTCGGGTCGTTCATCTTGGCGGCGGCGTCTTTCACCTGGTCCCAGGTGGGCCGCTCGGCGAAGCTGACCCCGGCCTTGTCGGCGAGGTCTTTCCTGTACATCAGCATCGAGCTCTCGCCGTAGAAGGGCGCGGCGTAGAGCTTGCCGTCGACCGACAGGCCGTTGCGCATGGCGGGCAGAAGGTCGTCGACGTCGTACTTCGCGTCTGGCTTGATCTCGGTGAGCCAGCCCTTCTTGCCCCAGATCGGCGTCTCGTACATGCCGATGGTCATGACGTCGAACTGGCCGCCCTTGGTGGCGATGTCGGTCGTGACGCGCTGGCGCAGCACGCCTTCCTCGAGCGTCACCCATTTGAGCTTGATGTCGGGATTGGCCTTCTCGAAGAAAGGCGTGAGCTTTTGCATCTCGATCATGTGGCCGTTGTTGACGGTGGCGATGACGAGGTCGGTCGCGACAGCGCCGGTCGCGGCCATCAGCAGGCCCGCTGCAAGTGCCGTGGTTGCGTGGATATTCATGTGTCTGTCTCCAGTCGGTGGTCTGTCTGCTCGTCATGCGGCAGTTCAGCCAATGTAGGAGGCGGTGACCGCTCGTCTGATACTCCGGAACCCGCGGCTGATACTGGCGCGCAGACCAAAGCCGGGATTTCCCGTAGCCGATGCAGCTGCGTATCGCACCTTTGTGTGCGGCTGGGCCGCATCACGGCTTCGTTTGCTGGAACAGCCAAGCCCGCATGTCTTCATTCCCGTATGAGTACACCCACGAGAAGTGCTCGTACGGATCGAAGAACGTGCCCTCGGGATATTCGGTGTAGCGAGGTTGCCCACCCAACTGTCGCAGTGCCGCGATCGAGGCGCGCGAGTAGCTGACCGGCACCACCGGGTCAGCTGCTCCATGGAAGGCCCAGATCGGCATGTCGACCAGGCGCTGCATCAGCGCCGGATCGCCGCCCCCTGCGATCGGTGCCGCGGCGGCGAACAAATCCGGGCGCATCAGCGCGACATTCCAGGTCCCAAAGCCGCCTTGAGACAAGCCGGTCACGTAGACCCGACGGCGATCCACCTGCGGGTAGTCGGCCAGCACCCTCTCCAGGACCTTGACGGCCATCTTCGCGTCGGCCGACGGCTTTAGCGCTTCGCCCATGTAGCGCTCGGCCTGCGCGTTCCGCGTGATGCCGAAGCCACCCAGTGGCCGGTTCGGGTCGTCGCCGCCGAAGGGCCTGGACTGCGGAGCCAATACGAAGGCCGGCCGCACTGCTTGCTCGGCGGGCTTGGCCCAGATGGTGGCGCCCTCGGTGCCGTGAAGCTGCTTCTCGTTGTCGGTGCCGTTCTCGCCGCCCCCATGGAGAAACATCACGAGCGGATACTTCTTCGAAGGATCGAGGTTCTGCGGAGCGAACAGACGATAGGGCATGACAAGCCCGGTCGACGGGTCGCTCAGCGTGAACTTGAGGAAGGCGTCGGCGACCGGTTGAATGTCTTCGCGCTCGACGCTGAGCGTGTAGTCCTTCTTTGTGCTGCCGTCGGCGGACGCCACCTCGACCACGACCTTGTTGGTGCCGGGGCGCAGCGCCGCCTGGTACCAGCTCAGGTAGGGCGAGCCTTGGCCGTTCACGGTCACCTTGCTTGCGCTGACCCAGGCACCGGCACGAACCTGCAGCGTGGTGATGTCACTGTTGACCTTGACTTGGTAGTCGGTGCGCTCGCGACTGAAAACCGGGTTCAGTGCCGCCGTGCCGCCGGTCGCGCGAACCTGAAGTACTTCGAGGTCGGCGCTGCTCGACAAGGCGTGCGCCGAAAGGCTTACCGCAAGGCTGGCCACAAGGGCGAAGACACGAAGAACTTGGGATGATCGATGCACGGTGGTCTCCTCTATTGAAGAAGGTCGGCGAGGCCGCCGGCGGCCTCGAGCCGAAGGACCCGACTAGGGTAACTCGGGTGGCCCACCGATCACTTCCTGGCATATCTTGTAGAGGTTAGACCTCTTACCACTGTGATGCCAGAAAAGCGTGTAAGTCTCGTCGCCGCGGTTGCCGAGGAGATCCGTGCACTGTTGGGAACAGAGTTCACGGAAGGCCAGCGGCTGCCCGGCGAGAGCGAGCTTGCCCTGAGACTGAACGTCAGCCGTCCGACACTGCGCGAGGCCATCAGCGTGCTGTGGCACGAAGGGCTGCTTCAAAAGAAGTGGGGTGTCGGCACCGTCGTGCTTGCGCGGGGCGACAAGAGAAAGCCCGGCGAGCAGCTGTCGCTGGCCTTGCTGAAGATCGAGACCGGCCCCGACAAGATCCGCGCTTCCGGCGCCCAGCCTGGCGTTGCGCACGTCAGCATCTCCAGGGGCACTGCCGATGCGCTCACCGCATCCCTGCTCGATGTGGCGGAGGGAGCTCCCGTTTGGTTCGTCGACCGGGTATTGACTGCCGACGAGGAGCCGCTGGAAAGAGTGCGCGACATGATCCCGGCGGAGATCAAAGGCAGGCCCTTCGACGCCACCCGTTTCGACGCGCTCGCCTATCCCTTGTTCACGATGCTGCGCGAATTGGTCGACTGCGAAGTCGAGCGGGTGGATGGCGCCCTGTCGGCCGTTGCCGCTTCGACGGAAAACGCTGCGCTCCTTGGCGTCACCGAAGGCTGCCCGCTCTTGCTTTCCGAGCAAACGACGTATGCCCGCGACGGCACGACGCTCGCGTTCTCGTCGACCTGGTACCGCTCCGACAAGGCAGATTTGAGGTTCTCTCAACGGCGTCAGCCAGGCGTCGCCATCCGCCATGCCGGCAGCAAACTGCCGATTCGCCCGCCAGGCCCGCTTCCGTCGATCGAACTGCCAGCGCCTCAGCCATGACCACCCACCGCCAGCCCAACATCGTCTTCCTGATGACCGATCAGCAGCGCTACGACACGATCGCGGCGCTCGGCTTCCCGCACATGGTCACGCCGAACCTCGACAAGCTGGTCGGGGAGGGCGCCAGCTTCAGCAAGATGTTCGTCACGTCGCCGTCGTGCTCGCCATCGCGTGCCAGCATCTTCACCGGCTTGTATCCGCGATCGCACGGCGTTCTGCGCAACGACGAGAAGTGGCGGTGGACCTGGGTTCAGGAGCTCGCGCGCAGCGGCTATCGGTGCGTCAACGTGGGCAAGATGCACACCAACCCGTTCGAGCAGAGCTTCGGCTTCCACGAGCGCCACGTCGTCGAGAACAAGGATCGGGCGCACCCGACGCTGCCGTTTTTTCTCGACAACTGGGACAAGGCGCTCTGGGTGCGCGGCGTCGAGAAGCCCGACCGGGTGGCGCTGCGCCGCAGGGCCGACTACCGCGACCGGCTCGGCGCGTTCACGTGGGAGCTTCCTGCCGACCTTCATCCGGACAACTTCGTCGCCAACCTGGCGGTTCACTGGCTCGACACGTACACGCGCAACGAGCCGTTCTTTTTGCAGATCGGCCTTCCCGGCCCACACCCGCCGTACGACCCGACGCCCGACGCGCTCTCGATCTACGCCGACCGGGCGCTGCCCGAGGCCATCCGCGACGAGCACGATCTCGCGAGCCAGCCGAAGGTGCTGCAGGAGCTTCGGCGCGAGCACCAGTCGTCCGATCACGACGCCATCGTCCATCTCGCCGATCCGACACCGGCCCAGACGCGCCGCCAGCGCCAGCACTACTACGCCAACGTCACGATGATCGACACCCAGGTGGGCAATCTGATGTCGGCGCTCGAGCGGCGTGGGGTTCTCGACAACACGGTCTTCATCTACACGAGCGATCACGGCGACTGCCTGAACGACCACGGCCACAGCCAGAAGTGGACGATGTTCGAGCAGAGCGTGCACGTCCCGGCCGTGGTCTGGGGACCTGCGTGCGGCATCGGGCAGCGCAACGTCCACGGCCTGACTTCGTCGATGGACCTCGGCCCCACCGTGCTTGCCCTTGCCGGCCTGGACGCGCCGCCGTTCATGCAGGCGACGAGCCTGCTGCCCGCCATCCACGGCGAGCCGGGCAGCGTTCGCGAGTTCGTGTTCGCGGAGCACGCGCGCGACATGATTCTTCGTGGCACCGAATGGATGACGATGATTCGCGACGATCGCTGGAAGCTGGTGCAGTTCGCCGGCAGCGACGAAGGTCAGCTGTTCGACCTTGAACATGACAGCGACGAGATCCGCAGCCTGTGGGACACGGCGTCGGCGCGGCCCAAGAAGGAAGAGTTGCTCGAACGCATCGGCCATTGGCAGAACGCGACGGCCGGCGGCGACGCCGAGTTCGACCGCTACATCGCGACTGCCGGCGCCGCGTAGCCAGGAGCGGCCGCCGGGGCCTCGAAAGCCGGTTCGTGGCCGCGTCGGAACAATAACCAAAGGAGACGACATGCATAGCTCGACCACCTTACCCGTCGCCCGAGTCATCGGTGCGGCGGTCTTTGCGTTCTCGGCGACGACGGCCGGCGCCCAGGACTTCGACTGGAAGAAATACCAGGGCGCCACCGTGACGTTCCTGGTCAACACGAACGCCATCGGCAATGCGCTCATGAAGCGCAAGGCCGAATTCGAAAAGCTCACCGGCATCACGGTAAAGATCGACGCCTACCAGGAGCAGCAGATGCGGCAGCGGCTGGTCACGGTGATGAATGCGCGCAGCGACGAGATCGATCTGTTCATGTCGCTGCCGTCGCGCGAAGGCCTGCAGTTCGCGAAGTCGGGCTGGTACGCCGACCTGTCAGGGCCGATCCAGAAATCTTCGGCCAAGGGCTACGACTTCAACGACTTCAGCGCGGTGATGTTGAAGGACGCGACCTACAACCAGCAGGTCACCGGCATTCCGCTGAATGTCGAAGGGCCGGTGATCTACTACCGGCGCGACATCTTCCAGAAATGCGGCGTGTCGATGCCGAAAACGTTGGCCGAGCTCGAGCCGGTCGCCGCCAGGCTGAAGGCTTGCGATCCGACGATGGCGGCATTCGTGTCGCGGGGCTTGAAGCCCGCAGTGGCGTTCAGCTACAGCGTCTTCCTGCACAACATGGGCGGGCAGTACATCAGGAACGGCAAGTCGCAGCTTTGCAGCGCCGAAGGCAAGAGCTCGCTCGACCTTTACGCCAAGCTGCTGCGCGACTACAGCGTTCCTGGCGTCATCAACTACAGCTTCTATCAAATCAGCTCCCTGTATCGGGAGGGCAGGGCCGCGATGGCCTTCGAGTCGACCAACGAGCTGCCGAGCCTGATGAGCGGCGGCGCGCGGCTCAAGGACACCGGTGTTGCGCTCCTGCCGCCTGGCCCGGGTGGCTCGAAGCCGAGCGTTCTCGGCTGGACGCTGTCGATCTCCAACTACAGCAAGAGCAAGGATGCCGCCTGGCTTTTCGTCCAGTGGGCGACCAATCGCGCGATGCAGGAGAAGCTGGCGCTGGAAGGCATCGCCCCTTCGCGCGTGTCGGTCTCCGGCAGCCCGGAATACAAGAGCTGGATCGAGCAGGAGACGGTGCGCAAGGAATGGGCGACGGCCGTCGCCGCGCTGGCGCAGACAGGCGTGACGGAGATCGGCTATCCGATCGTCGCCAACCCGGCATCGCGCGATCCGATCGGGCAGGCCGTCGGCGACGTACTCCTGGGGCAAAAGCCGGTCGCCGAGGCCTGCGCCGATGCCGACAAGCTGCTCGACGCCTTGATCGCGAAGGAATAGACGCGCCGCTCGGGGTGGAGAAAGAAGCGAACCGATGAGCCAATCGAGCGGCACGAGAGGGCAGCTGGCGCTGCTGTCGCTGCCGGCGGTCGCCTTCACGATTGCGATGATCGCTTTTCCGTTCGCGTACACGGTCTGGTTCAGCCTGCACGAGTTCAGCTTCGGTGCCGAGCCGAAGCTGAACTACGGACGAAACTACCTCGAAATGGTGGGCGACGGCGAGTTCTGGAACGGCCTGAAGATCACCTTGGCGCTCTACGTGGTGTCGCTCGCCATGCAACTCGTGCTCGGCACCTACGTCGCGTTGCTGCTGCACGGCTCGAAGAAGCTGTCCGGTGCCGTGCGCACCCTGATGATCTCGCCCTTCGTGCTGCCGCCGGTCGTCGTCGGCATGATGTGGCTGGTGGTCCTCGACCCTTCGATCGGCGCCGGCAACTACCTGCTGCAGTCGGTCGGGCTGCCGCGCTCCGACTGGCTGGCGTCGCCGACGTGGGTCGTCGCGATCTTCGCGATGATCGATACGTGGCAATGGACGCCGTATGTCGCACTGATCGTGCTGGGCGGATTGCAGTCGCTGCCGCCGAGCGTCTACGAGGCCGCGCAGATCGATGGCGCGGCGCGCTGGCCCACCTTCTGGAGGATCACGCTGCCGCTGCTGATGCCGACGCTGGTGACGGCGGCACTGCTGCGCAGCGTCGACCTGCTGCGCTTCTTCGACATCATCTACATCACGACCCAGGGCGGCCCCGGCAACGCATCGAACACCCTCAACATCTACGGCTTTCGCAAGGGCTTCGAGTTGTTCGACATCGGCTATGCGAGCGCGTTGATGATCACGCTGTCGGCGATCGTGCTCGGCGCCGCGATCGTGCTCACGCAGGCGCGGCGCCGCTTCGCCTGGTGACGTGGAAGCTGCATGAATCGCAACGACCGCCTCGTCCAGCGGCTCATCCTTGTGCAGATCGCGGTCGTGGCGCTCGTCGTCCTGCTGCCGATCGCGTGGATGGTGCTCTCGTCGTTCAAGCCGTCTTTCGAGGTCACGGCCTACCCGCCAAAGATCGTCTTCCCGCCCACCCTCGACAACTACCGCACCCTCTTCGACACCACGCCTTTTCTGCGGTACACATGGAACAGCGCGGTGGTCACGATCGGCTCGACGCTGATCGGCCTGCTCTTGGGCGTTCCCGCGGCCTTCTCCGTGTCATGGAGCCGCATCACCTGGCCGGCCACCGTGACGCTGCTGGCCCGGATGGCGCCCGGCACGCTTTTCCTGCTGCCCTGGTACGTGATGTTTCGCGAAGCCGGAATGATCGGCAGCTACTGGGCGCTGATCCTCACGCACGCGGCGATCACGATGCCGATCGTCATCTGGGTGCTGCTGCCGTTCTTCGACAACATCCCGCGCAGCATCTTCGAAAGCGCCCAGGTCGACGGCTGCAATGTTCTGGAGATTCTCTGGCGCATTGCGCTGCCACTGGTGACACCGGGGCTCGTGGTGGCAACGATCCTGGCCTTCGTGTTCTCGTGGAACTATTTTCTCTTCGCTCTCGTACTGTCGAACGGCAGCACCAAAACGCTGATCGCCGCGGCCTTCAACTTCATCGGCGAGGGCGCCTCCAATTGGGGTGCGCTGATGGCTGCCGCCAGTCTCATCGCGCTGCCGCCACTGCTGCTCGCGTTCGTCGTGCAGCGCCGGCTGGTGTCGGGGCTGGCGATGGGAGCAGTCAAGGGGTGATGCCGCATGGGTGGCAAGGCCCCGCTGCCACGAGCGGCGGCCGGCGTTCTCGTCGAGCCGCTGTCGACAACTAACTTCAGGAGCTGCACGGTGGCCGCCATCCATATCAGGCAACTGGTCAAGCGCTACGGCGAGGTGACCGTGGTGCCGTCGCTCGATCTCGAGATCCGCGACGAGGAGTTCGTGGTCT
>CAXSEJ010000004.1:0-30853 GCA_964236395.1 uncultured Rhizobacter sp. | reverse complement strand
GCGCGCTGCCGCTGGCGATCGGCTTCGGCGAAGGCGCCGAGCTGCGCCGGCCGCTCGGCGTGGCGATCATCGGCGGCCTCGTCGCCAGCCAGCTGCTCACGCTGCTGACGACGCCGGTGGTCTATGTCCTGCTCGACCGCCTGCGCCGTCGCCGGCGCGGGCCGGAGGTCGCAGCCGGCCCGGCCGCGCCAGCGTCGCCGGCGTCACCGCCGCTGTCGGTGCCCGAGCCGCAGGGCGCCGGATGAAGCGCCTCGCCGTGCCGGTCGCGGTCGCCGCCGGTGTCGCCGTCGCCATCTCGGGCTGCGCCGTCGGCCCCGACTACGTCCGGCCGACGGCGCCGGTGCCGGCGCAGTACCGCGAGGCGGCGGTCGCCGGCGGCGCCACCTGGCTGCCGGCGACACCGGCCGACACGCAGCCGCGCGGCGACTGGTGGCGGGTCTTCGCCGACGACACGCTGAACGGCCTCATGGCCGACCTGGCCAGCGCCAACCAGGCGGTGGCGCAGTCGCTGGCGGCGTCGGCCCAGGCCGAGGCGCTCGTGCGCGAGGCCAGGGCGGCGCGCTTCCCGGTGCTGAGCGCCGGCCTCAGCGCGAAGCGCACCGGCGGCAGCAGCAAGGCCGCCAGCAAGTCGGCCGGCGTCGCACTGCAGGGCGACTGGCAGGCCGACCTGTTCGACCGGCTCGGCCGCGGCATCGAGAGCGCTGCCGCCAACGCCGAGGCCAGCGTGGCCGACCTGGCCGCGGTGCGGCTGGCGGCCGAGGGCCAGCTCGCCGTCGCCTATTTCTCGCTGCGCGAGGCCGATGCCGAGGCGGCGCTGGTCGGCCGCACGGTCGAGGGCTACGAGCGCACGCTGCAGATCACGCAGAACCGATACGCCGTCGGCGTGATCGCCCGCACCGACGTGCTGCAGGCCGAGACCCAGCTCGCCAACGCCCGCGCCGACATCGCCGCGCTGGGCGCTGCGCGCGCCCGCTTCGAACATGCCGTGGCGGTGCTCACCGGCCGCCCGCCCGGCGACTTCGTGCTGGCCCAGGCGCCGTGGCAGCAGGCCGTGCCCGACGTGCCGGTCGGCGTGCCCTCGGCGCTGCTGCAGCGCCGGCCCGACGTCGCCGCGAACGAACGGGCGGTGGCCGCGGCCAACGCGCAGATCGGCATCGAGCAGTCGGCCTACTTCCCGACCCTCAGCCTGAGTGGCGGGCTCGGCCCCAACGGATCGAGCGCGCGCGACCTGCTCGGCGCCTCCGGCCTGCTCTGGTCGATCGGCGTGACGCTGGCGCAGACGATCTTCGACGCCGGTGCGCGCGCCGCCCGCGTCGAGGGCGCCGAGGCCGGCCGCGACCTCGCCGTCGCCCGCTACCGCCAGAACGTGCTCACCGCCTTCCAGTCGGTCGAGGACCAGCTGGCGACGACCGGCTCGCTCGCCGCGCAGGCCGGCCTTCGCCGCCAGGCGTCGGACGCCGCCGACCTGACCGAGCAGCAGATCCTCAACCGCTACCGCGCCGGCCAGGTCGGCTACACCGAGGTGGTCACGGCGCAGGCGTCGGCGCTGGCGGCGCGCCGCTCGCTGGTCCAAAACGCCCTCGACCGGCAGGTGAGCGCGATCAACCTCATCCAGGCCCTCGGCGGCGGCTGGGAAGCGCCGCGGCCATAGGCCCAGGCGGCAACGGGTCGGGACGCAGCCGGTATCCTCTCGCCTGCGCGCGTTCTCCTGCGTGCGTCCCCTGCACGACATGACCGAGATCTCCCTTTCCGGCGAGGTGGCCGACGACGACGCCGAGTTGCGCGCCCAGGCCCGGGCGCTCATCGGCGACCTGTTCGAGCGGTCGGCGGCGGTCTACTGGACCGACTTCCTGCTCAGCACGGGCGCGGCCTGGGCGCTCACGGCCGTCTATTTCATGTCGAGGCCGTGGAGTGCGGTGCAGGTCGCCGCCTTCCTCGGTGCCGCGGTGCTGTTCTACCGCGCCGGCACCTTCATCCACGAGATCGTGCACATGCCGGGTGCGCAGATGGTCTGGTTCAAGCGCGCCTGGAACCTGCTGCTCGGCATTCCGCTGCTGATGCCGTGGGTGCTCTACCGCAACCACATCGAGCACCACAACCACCGCACCTTCGGCACCCCCGCCGACGGCGAGTACCTGCCGCTGGCCGCCTCGCCGATACGCGAGACGCTCAAGTACCTGGTGCAGGCGCCGCTGCTGCCGCTGTTCATGATCGTGCGTCTCGGCGTCCTCGCGCCGCTGTCGTGGCTGAACCCGCGCCTGCGCGAGTGGGTGCTGACGCACGCCTCGGCGGCCGTCTCCAACCCGTACTACAGGAAGCGCTTCGCGAAGCGCGACGAAGGCCACCTGCGCATCGTCGAGGCGCTCTGCCTGGCCTGGTTGGTGACGATCGCCGTGCTCGCCTGGCAAGGCGTCGTCAGCGGCCGCCAGCTCGGGATGGGCTACGTGCTGCTCGCCTTCACCCTCGGCCTCAACTGGGTGCGCAACCTGGCCGCCCACGGCTACGCAAACACCGGCGGCGGCATGACCCACGCGGAGCAGGTCGCCGACTCGGTGAACATCACCGGCCAGACCTGGCTCACCGTCGTGATGTTCCCGGTCGGCCTGCGCTACCACGCGCTGCACCACCTCTTTCCCGGCCTGCCGTACCACCGCATGGGCGCGGCGCACCGGCGGTTGATGGCCGGCCTGCCGAGCGATGCGCCCTACCGTGCGAGCAACCGCGAGAGCTTCTTCGCCAGCGTCGGCGAGCTCTGGCGCTCGGCCGCCCGCAGCCCGCGCGAGCAGTCGGCCATGCGCGGGTGGCAGCCGCAGACACGGCGCACTTGAAGGCCGGCCAGGCAGCGCGCTCGCCGTCGATCGAGCCCCGGCCGGCCGCGGCCTCCCTGCAGCCGTGCCTGATCGTCAACCCGCTCAGCTTCCGCAACTCGCGCGGCCTCGCCGACCAGGCCGAGGCGATCGCCCGGGCCGCCGGCGCCGAGGTCGTGCGCGCCGATGCGCCGGCCAGCCTGCAGGCGGCGGTCGCCGGCGTGCTGGCGCGGCGCCAGCGCCACCTCGTCGTTCTGGCCGGCGACGGCACGGTGCAGGCCATCGTCGACCAGCTCGCGGTCCAGCCGGAAGGCGCCTGGCTGCCCGACCTGCTGGTGCTGCCCGGCGGCCGCAGCAACCTGACCGCCGCCGACCTGGTGCCGGTGGCCGACGTGCTCGGCACGCTGAAACGCGGCCTGCGACTTGCGGAGCAGGCCGCCTGGGAGCCGTCGCTCGTGCCGCGGGCGGTGCTGCGCATCGAGCAGGCGCCGGCGCCGCCGCGGCACGGCTTCTTCGTCGCCGGCGCGCTGATCGACAGCATCATCCGCAGCACGCATGAGCACCGCAGCGACGGCGCAGGCGCCCGCCACGTCGGCCAGCACAGCTCGGCCTGGTTCGTGGCCGGCCTCGGCGTGCGCGCGCTGTTCGGCCGCTCCGGCATGCGCTGCCCCGAGCTCGTGATCGACGCCGGCCGCACCGGCCGCCTGCAGGGCGCCACGCGCGTGCTCCTGGCCACGACGCTGCAGCACGCGCACGGCCTGTTCGACCCGTACGCCGACCGGGGCCAGGGCGGCCTGCGCCTGACGGCCGTGGCGCGTGCCGCGCCGCGCTTCCTGCGCTCGCTGCCGCGCCTTCTCACCGGCCGGTTCGAGGCCAGGATGGACGCCGCGCACGGCGTGCTCAGCGGCCGCTGCGAGCGGGTGGAAATCACCGGCCTGGCCGGCTACTGCCTCGACGGCGAAGAGTTCGATTGCGATCCGACCCGGCCGGTCCGGATGACGCCGGTGCAGCGCCTGCGCTTCCTCGGCCTGGGCCCGGCATGACCACCGCGCCGCTTGCCGGCACCGACAAAACCGCCGCGCCGCGTGGCGCGCTGCGCATGGTCGGCGCCTTCGTTCGCGCCTACCCGCGCCGCAGCGCCGCCGCCGTCGGCGCGGTGCTCGTCGCCGGGCTGGTCGACGGCCTCGGCATGTCGATGCTGCTCTCGATGCTGAGCCTGGCCACCCGGGAGGGGCCGCAGCGGCCGTCGATGCCGGAGCAGATCGCGCTGCGCGTGACCTCGTTCCTGGGTCTGTCGCCGAGCGCGCCGGTGCTGCTCGGCCTGGCCATCGCCCTCATCAGCCTGAAGGCGGTGCTCGCGCTGCTGGCCAACCGGCAGGTCGGCTACGCCGTGGCGCAGATCGCCACCGACCTGCGCCTGTCGCTCATCCGCGCCGTGATGGCGGCGCGCTGGCGCCACGTGCTGCAGCAGTCGGTCGGTGCCTTGTCGAACGCCGTCGCCACCGAAGCGCAGCGCGCCTCCGAGGGGTTCCAGCACGCGGCCGAGATGACCGCGATGCTGCTGAACTCGGTGATCTACATGGGCATCGCGCTGTCGATCTCGTGGCAGGCCGGCGCGGCCGCCGCGCTCGCCGGCACGCTGCTGCTGGTGCTGCTGCAGACGCTGATCCGCCGCGCCCGCCGCGCCGGCCAGCAGCAGACGCAGCTGCTCCGCTCGCTGCTCGCCGCCATCGCGCGGCAGTGGGCGGCGGCCAAGCCGCTCAAGGCGATGGCGCGCGAAGACCACATGGAGGCGCTGATCGCCGACCAGACGAAGCAGCTCCGCCGCGCCGTGCGCCGCCAGGTCGTGAGCAAGGAGGCGCTCATGGCGCTGCAGGAGCCGCTGCTCGCGATCATGGTCGGCATCGGTTTCTTCTTCAGCCTGGTCGTGCTGAAGATGCCGCTCGCGGCCGTGCTCGTCATGCTGTTCCTGCTGGCACGCGTCGTCAGCTACCTGTCGAAGGCGCAGCGCGCCTACCAGCAGGTGGCGGTGCGCGAGAGCGCGTACTGGTCGCTGATCGACAGCATCGACGAGGCCGTGGCGCAGGGCGAGCCGCGCGGCGGCAGCCGCACCGCGGCGCTCGACGAGGCCATCCGCTTCGAGGCCGTGCGCTTCGGCCACGGCCACGGCGGCGGCGTGCCGGTGCTCGCCCAGGGCACGTTCACCATCAGGGCCAACGAGCTGACGGTGATCGTCGGCCCGTCGGGCTCGGGCAAGACGACGCTGCTCGACCTCGTCGTCGGCCTGCTTCACCCCGACGCCGGCCGAATCCTCGTCGACGGCGTGCCGCTCGAGGAGATGAACCTGCGCCAGTGGCGGCGCCAGATCGGCTACGTGTCGCAGGAGACGGTGCTGGTCAACGAGTCGGTGGCCTACAACCTGGCCCTCGGCGAAGCCGGCCTCGGCGAGGCGGAGATGCGCGAGGCGCTGCGCGCCGCCGACGCGCTGGAGTTCGTCGAGGCCATGCCCGACGGCCTGCAGACGCCGGTCGGCGAAGGCGGCTCGCGCCTGTCGGGCGGCCAGCGCCAGCGCCTGGCCATCGCCCGGGCGCTCATCCACGGGCCGCGCCTGCTCATCCTCGACGAGGCCACCAGCCACCTCGACGCCGAGGCGCAGGCGGCGGTGGTCGAGACCGTGCGCCACCTGAAGGGCCGCCTGACCATCCTCGCCGTCTCGCACCAGAGCGCCCTGGTCGACGCCGCCGATGCGATCTATCGCCTCGCCGGCGGCCGCATCGCCGAAGCCGCTCGGCCGGCCGACGCGGCGCGGGCGCAGCTGCATGGCTGAATGGCATGGCTGAAGCCGTCGGCCTGGGCCGGCGGCTGCGCCGGGCCCGCCGCCGCTTCCTGTTCCTGGCGGCGCAGAGCGTGCTGCGCTGGGCCGGGTTCCGGCGTGCGATGGCGCTCGGCACCGTCTTCGGCGAGCTTCAGTTCCGCCTTGCGCCCGCTGGCCGGCGCCGCCTGCAGCGCGACATGGCGCAGGCCCTCGGCCGGCCCGCCGACGACCCGGCGCTGGCGGCGCAGCTGCACGAGGCCTACCGCGTCAACGGCGGCGCGTTGTTCGAGATCCTGGCCATGTTCGACCGGCGCCTGCCCGAGGCCGAGCTCGCCGCCCGCTGCGAGGTCGACGGGCTCGAGCACCTGCGCACCGCGCTCGCCGGCGGCCGCGGCGCCGTGCTGCTCGCCTCGCACATGGGCAACACGGCGCTGCTCACGATCCGCCTGGTGCAGGCCGGCTGGCCGGTCAGCGTCGTCTACCGGCAGTCGCGCATGGGCTCGGCGGGCTTCTTCCACGCCGGCCTGGCGAACTACGGCATCCAGCCCATCCTGGCCAACACCGGCATCCGCGCCTACGGCCAGATGCTCGCCGCGCTGAAGCAGGGCCGCATCGTCTTCATGATGCTCGACCAGGGCGTGCGCGAGGCGGCAGACGGCGTCACGGTGCGCTTCCTCGGCAAGGACGTGCCGATGCCGGCCGGCCCGGCGCAGCTGGCGCGGACGGCGCGCGCGCCGCTGCTGCCGGTGGCGACGACGGCGGCCCGGCCGCTCTGGCGCTTCCGGGTCGAGGCGCCGGTGCCGCTCGGCGCCGCGTCGGTGGCAGACGACCTGGCCGCGCTCGTCGCCATCACCGAGCGCCACGTGCGCGAGCAGCCCCAGCTGTGGAGCTGGCCGCACCGGCGCTGGCGCAAGGCGCCGCTGCCATCGCCCGCGCCATGAGCGACGAAGATGGGGTTCGACTTGCGCTTCAGCCGGATGTGCGGTTCAGCACGTCGAGGTGGTGCCGCAGCAACGGCCCGAGCGGGCCCCGTCCAGCGCCCTCGCCATACACGCGCTGTGCAAACATGATGTCGAGATTGACGTTGCCTTCCAGAAGGACCACGCCGGCATCGGTGGAGGCTATGTCCCAGCCGACGATGACTCGGTGCGCGAAGGCGAGATGCGACGCCACCGCCAGCGCCCGTATGGCCGGCCACGTCGTCAAAACACGGCCTGCTACGAGCCGTCCGTTGAATGGGTGGCGCTCCAGGCGAAGCGTGCATCTCGAAAGCCGGTCGCTGGCCAGCAAGCCAAGACGCCCGGTGGCCATATCGATGGGTGCGCCCCATTCGTCATCGACTTTCCATTGATGTTCGAGCTTGCCGAGCAGGCGCAGCACGCCATGAGTCGGCACGGGTTGGTCGGTTTGGTCGAGGCAGGTGATCACGCGCACCGTGACAAGCGACTGCTCGGCCAGATCGGCCACGTCGGCATGGTTGCGCAGATGCGGCTGAACGATCATGGGCGTCTCGCGGCCATGACGGCCTAGACGATCGATCACGACGGCGAGGCCGATTTCCTCGCCGGCCGGCCCGCGGTATCGGTTCTCGCCGACACGTCGAAAGCTCAGTGTTCCTCGCGCCCCTCGGCCTCGGCGCGGCTTGGCAAAGAGATCGCAATCCATCTCTTCGGGCGACGCTTCCAGCTCGCAACGAGACCCATCAA
The DNA here is from genome assembly GCA_964236395.1 of uncultured Rhizobacter sp. GTDB lineage: Bacteria > Pseudomonadota > Gammaproteobacteria > Burkholderiales > Burkholderiaceae_C > Schlegelella_A. The sequence continues at coordinate 23,525 of CAXSEJ010000004.1, read as the reverse complement.
AGTGCATCAGGATCTTTGCGGTCGGCAGCCCGGCGCGCCGACAGCAAGCGTCGAAGACCAGCTTGTCGGCCATTTCGCTGCGGGCGTAGGGTTGCTCCTTCATGCCGTTGAGGGCGCCGAGCAGGCCATTCTTCGTTTCGTGACGGGTCAGGTACTGGGCCGCTTCGGCGCGGCCGCCACTGCGGTGCAGGTCTTGCTGGTAGTAGCTGAGCGGATCGAATCCGTCGCGCAGGCAAAGCACGACGAGATCACCCAACTGCGCACGCAGCGACCGCCTGGACGCACGCCTTGCCGATCTGCCGCAGACGATGACGGCAGTGAGCGCCACGATGATCAGAAGCAACGCGCGAACACCCGGATAAAAGGCCAGGGGCACGGGCGGGTACTTGGCCAGGCGCCGCACCGGGCCGGTCTCGAACAGACGGCGGGCCAATGCTCCCAGCTCTTCAATCCCGGCGGCTTTGAAAGACGGCTCGGGTGGCTGTAAGCCGGCCACGACCAAGGCCACGACGCTGCATTCGATCGCCAGCAGCTCTGCCCATTCGGTGAGCGAAGCCGTGAAGGGAACAGGCAGCCATTCGCTCATGAAGCGGCCGTCGCGAAAGTCGAACACGATGAACACGATCTGAAAGGCGACCCCCATCCACCACAGCCGCAGTGCCCAGGGCTGCTTCGGCGCACGGCGAAGAACTCCGTACAGCATGCTCGACGCCACGCACCACAGCCCCACATCGAGCAGCCAGTCATCGAAGAGCCATCCCGCATCGACCAGCACATCGTTGGCCTGCACGATGCACAGCAGCACCATGGCGCGGCACGCGAGCGACCAATCGCGGAGTTTGAGTCGGTCGCCCTGGTGCAGGATGTACTGATAGAGCGTCCAGGCCAGACCGACGGCGACTGCAAAGTCGGAATTGAACTGGACCGGCGAGTCGAACCGCGACGCCGGGACGTCGACCAGCGTCTGAGCGGCCACCGTGGCCATGCCATAGACGATCGCCACGGCCAGCACGACGGCGACGTTGGTCGTCATCGCCGATTCACGACCGGGGAGATTTCTCATGCCGGGATCGTCGCACGGGCCGTGATGGATGCGTCTTCCGTCCCGCGCCAGGCACGAAGACCGCAGCCTCGTCGCCTGGCTCGCTGGCGATGCCCCGAAGCGGCCCATACCCACGCGCGCCAGGGGCTACCCGGTGCCGGCTGCAGTCTGCGATCATCGGGCAGGAAGAAAGTCGATCCGCGTCCATGAAGACCGCCACCCTCATCGTCCCGGTCGAGAACCAGGTGCGCGAGCTCGACGCCAAGCTGCTGCTGGCGTGCGTCGCGGCCGAGCGCGGGTTCTCGGTCGTGCTCGGCTCGCGGAGCTTCATCAACTTCGCCATGCCGAGCCTGCCGCGCGGCCTGTTCCTGGCCAAGAGCATGCGCTCGATCAGCAAGCGCACGCTCGCCATCAACCGCGGCCTCGGCCACCGGATCGTCGCCTGGGACGAGGAGAGCCTCGTGCGCTACGAGTCGGCCGACTACACGCGCTGGCGCTACTCCGAAGACAGCTTCAGGTGCATCGACGAGCTGTTCGCGTGGGGCGCCGACGACGCGGCGTTCTTCAAGGGCTACGAGGGCTACACCGGCGTGCCGGTGCACGTGACCGGGAACCCGCGCATCGACCTGCTCCGGCCGGAGGTGCGCGGCTATTTCAACGCCGAGGTGCAGGCGCTGCAGGCCCGCTACGGCGACTTCATCCTCGTGAACACCAACTTCTCCTTCGTCAACAACTTCGTTCCCTCGCTCAACCTGATCGAGCGCGACGCGTCCGGGCAGGGCCGTGTCGGCCGCACCGGTCTCGGCATGAGCCCGGCGTTCGCTGCCGGCATGGCGGCGCACCAGCAGGCGATCTTCGACCACTTCCGCGACCTCCTGCCGCGCCTGGCAGCGTGGTTCCCGGAGCGGCAGATCGTGCTGCGGCCGCACCCGTCGGAGGACCACGACGGCTGGCGCCAGGCGCTCGCCGGCTGCCCGCGGGTCTCGGTCGTGCACGAAGGCAACGTCGTGCCGTGGCTGATGGCCGCGCAGGTGCTGCTGCACAACGGCTGCACGACGGCGGTGGAAGCGAGCGTGCTCGAAACGCCCGCGGTCAGCTTCATGCCGGTGCGCTCCGAGAGCCACGACTACCACCTGCCGAACGGCCTCAGCCACCAGGCCGGCACGGCCGAGGCGGTGCGCGACACGCTCGCCGCCGTCCTCGACGGGCGCCTCGGCCTGGTCGACAGCGCCCTCCGCCAGCGCCTGTTCGACCGCCACCTCGCCGCGACCGACGGGCCGCTGGCCTGCGACCGCGTGCTCGATGTCCTGGAAGCGTTCGGCCAGACGGCGCCCGCGCCGCAAGCCGCGCCGAAGCCGGCATGGGCCCGGGCCTGGCTGGCGAGCCGGTACCGGACGGTCAAGAAGCGCCTCAACAGCCTGCGTCCGGGCCACCGCAACAGCGCGGCCTACCATGCGCATCGGTTTCCGGGCGTCACGGCGGCGGAGTTGAACCAGCGCATCGCGCGCTTCGGAGCGCAGCTCGGCCGCTTCGGCGGCATCCGTGCCGAGGCCCGCTCGGCGCACATCTTCGGCATCCGTGACATGAGCCCGGTGCCGCTTGGCGTGGCGCGGCCAGCCGGCCAAGCCAGCCGCCTGGCGCCAGTCGCCAACGAAGGAGTCAGACCATGAGCGGGCCAGCCTATCCACTGATCGTGGCCGAGATCGGTTGCAACCATGCCGGCGACATGAATGTCGCGCTCGACATGATCGAGTCGGCGGCGCGCTTCGCCAAAGCCGACTTCGTGAAGTTCCAGAAGCGCTGCAATCGCGAGCTGCTGACGCCGGAGGAGTACGCCGCGCCGCATCCGAACCTCGCCAACAGCTTCGGCGACACCTACGGCGCGCACCGTGAGTTCCTCGAGTTCGACGTCGACCAGCACCGCCAGCTGATGGCGTGGTGCGCGGAGCTCGGCATCGGCTACTCGACCTCGGTCTGGGACATGACCTCGGCGCGCGAGATGGCCGCGCTGAACCCGAAGATGCTGAAGGTGCCTTCGGCGTGCAACCTGCACTTCGAGATGCTCGAGCTGCTGGCGCGCGAGTACGGCGGCGACATCCACATCTCGTTCGGCATGACCACGCGCGAGGAGCAGGACCGGATCGTGGCGCTGTTCGAGCACCTCGGCGTCGCCGACCGCGTGGTGCTGTACGCGTGCACGTCGGGCTACCCGGTGCCGTTCGAGCAGGTGCACCTGCTCGAGATCTCGCTGCTGCGGGAGCGCTACGGCCAGCGGGTCAAGGAGATCGGGTTTTCCGGCCATCACCTCGGCATCGCCGCCGACGTCGCCGCCATCGCGCTCGGCGCGACCTGGGTCGAGCGCCACTTCACCCTCGACCGCACGGCCAAGGGCACCGACCACGCCGCCTCGCTCGAACCCGACGGACTGAGGAAGCTGGTGCGCGACGTGGCCGCGGTGTCGGCAGCGCTGACCCGAAAGCCCACCGACATCGTCGACATCGAGATCGCCCAGCGCGCGAAGCTCAAGCGCATGCCGGGCGTGCACCTGAACAGGACCTGAGCCGATGCGCTGGGTCGCGCTGCTGCCGCTGCGCGGCGGGTCGAAGTCGATCCCGGGCAAGAACCTGCGCCTCATCGCCGGCCGGCCGCTCTATGCGTGGAGCCTGGGCGCCGCGCTCGATTCGGGCTGCTTCGACGCGGTGGTCGTGGCCTCCGATTCGGCCGAGATCCGCGCCGATGCCCGCGCCCGCTTCGGTGCGCGCGTCGAGGTGGTCGACCGCGCGGCCGCGAACGCCACCGACACGGCGAGCAGCGAGTCGGTGATGCTCGAGCTCGCCGGCTCGGTGCCGTTCGACGTGCTCGCGCTCGTCCAGGCGACGTCGCCGCTGACGAGCGCCGACGACTTCCGCGCCGCCCGGGAGAGGTTCGAGCGCGACGGCCTCGATTCGCTCCTCACCGGCGTCGCGCTCAAGCGCTTCTTCTGGACGGCCGAGGGCCGGCCGCTCAACTACGACCCGGCACAGCGCCCCCGCCGCCAGGACTTCGCCGGCACGGTGATGGAAAACGGTGCCTTCTACTTCACGCGTCGCTCCCTGCTGATCGAGACCGGCTCGCGCCTCGGCGGCCGGACCGGCATCCACACGATGGGCGACGAAAGCGCGGCCGAGATCGACGAGCCGGCCGACTGGCCTGTCGTCGAGTCGCTGCTGCGCCGGCGCATGAGCGCGGCCGGCGCCGTCCGGCTGCTCGTCGTCGACGTCGACGGCACGCTGACCGATGGCGGCATGTACTACGACCGCGACGGCGAAGCGATGAAGAAGTTCGACACCCGCGACGCCAAGGGCCTGCTCCTGCTGCGCGACGCCGGCGTGCGCGTCTGCGTCGTCACGCAGGAGAACAGCCGAGCCGTGCACGCCCGCATGCGCAAGCTCGGCATCGACGACTACTTCCCCGGCGTCACCGACAAGCCGGCGTGGCTGGCCGAGCACGGGGCGCGCTGGCACATCGGTGTCGCCGAGACCGCCTACATCGGCGACGACCTGAACGACCTGCCCGGGCTGCGGCTCGTCGGCTTCTCGGCCTGCCCGGCCGACGCCGTGCCCGAAGTCCGCGCCGCCGTGCACTACGTCTGCCGGGCCGGAGGCGGCGCCGGCGCGGTGCGCGAGGTCAGCGACCTCATCCGCTCGCACCTCGGCGCGGCGCCGGCCCCTGCGCCTTCGACCGGCCCATGATCCCGCTCAACCGGCACGGCCCGGCGATCCTGCTGCGCAAGGCGAAGCGCTGGCTCGAGCCGGCGCTCGACCCGGCGCGGGTCGGCCGGGTGTTCGAGGAATTCGACGTCGATCGCGGCTACGCCGACTGGCATGCGCAGTGCCGCGCCGCGCTGGCCCGGCCGCTGCCGGCGTCGTCGGCCTCGTCGCCGGTGGTGCGGGACGGCTTCGCCGTGCAGCAGGCGATGGCGCCCGAGTCGGCGGCGGCGCTGCTCGCTGCGGCCGGCACCGGCCAGGCGCCCGGCCGCCTGAAGCGCGATTCGGCCAAGCTCGAAGGCTACGAGCTCGACGACCCGGCGCTGGTGGCGCGGCTCGTCGACGCGGCCTTGCCGGCACCGGTCGACGACGCCTGCCTGGGCTTTTTCGCCAGCGAGTACTTCGTCTACTGGACGACGCTGGCGCGCACGGCGCCGGTCGAGGGCCCGGCTTCCGTTTCCTTCATGTGGCACTGCGACCGCGGCCCGCGCGCGCACCTGAAGCTGCTCGTCTACCTCAACGACCACCGCGAGCACGGCGGCGGCACGTCGTACCTCGACCTCGCCGCGAGCGACGCGGTGGCGCGCAGCGGCTACGTCTTCGCCCGCGGCAAGCGCCGCACCGATTCGCTCGCCACGCTGTCGCGGCTCGCCGGCCGGCCGCTCGCCGCCTACGAGCACCGGCCGCACGCCGGCGACGCGGTGCTGTTCCAGCCGTCCCGCGTGCTTCATCGCGGCGTCACGCCGCAGCTCGGGCCCCGCTACGTGCTCACGCTGTGCCTGCTGCCCAGCCCCGTGCCCTGGCGCGCGGCGCTGGCGCGCTCGGCGCAGATCGACCTGCGCCACGACCCGATCTGGCACGACGACGCGCGCGAACTTGCCCGCCGGTTCTGACCTTCCGCTCGTCGCCGTCACCGGCGCGACCGGCTTCATCGGCCGCCACCTCGTCGTCGCCCTGAGCCGTGCCGGCTGGCGCGTGCGGCTGCTGCTGCGCCGCCTGCCCGACGAGCCGCAGTGGCACGGCCTGCAGCCGGAGGTGGTCGCCGGCGCCCTCGACGAGGCCGCGGCGCTGGCCCGCCTCGTCGACGGTGCCGAGGCGGTGATCCACCTCGCCGGCCTCATCAAGGCGGCGCGTCGCTCGCACTTCTTCGCCGTCAACCGGGACGGCGCCGCGGCGATGGCAGCGGCGGTCGCGGCGCACGCGCCGGCGGCGAGCTTCTTGTTCGTCTCGAGCCTGGCCGCCCGCGAGCCCGGCCTGTCGGACTACGCCGCCAGCAAGCGCGCCGGCGAGACGGAGGTGCTCGACCGCCTCGGCGGCCGCGCCACCATCGTGCGGCCGCCGGCCATCTACGGCCCGGGCGACCGCGAGACGCTGCTCATCTTCCGGCTCGCCGCGAAGCGCCGCCTGCCGCTGCTGGCACCGGCCGGGGCGCGCCTCGCCATGCTCCACGTGCACGACCTCTGCGCCCTGATCGTCGCCCAGCTCGCCGAGGCACCGCGGGGCGCGGTGCTCGCCGCCGCCGACGCGCGGCCCGCGGGCTACGCCTGGCCGGAGCTGCTCGGCGCCGCCGCACGCGCCGTCGGCAACGGCTCGCCGCGCTTCGTGCAGGTGCCGTCGGCGGTGCTCCGTGGCGTGGCGCTCGTCGGCGACCTGGCTCGGCTCGGCGGCGTCGCCAGCATGCTCAACAGCCAGAAGCTGCGCGAGCTGCGCCATGCCGATTGGGGCGTCGCGCCCGACGAGCTGGCCCGGCCGAACGGCTGGACGGCGCGCTTCGACCTCGAGCATGGCTTCGCCGACGTGGTCGCGTGGTACCGCGCTGCGGGCTGGCTGGATCCGGTCGGGTAGGCCACGCCCTTCCGGGCATGGCTGCCGGCGCGCGGCGGAAATCAGCGGCATGGATACGTCGATCGCTTGATTCGGTCCAGCGTGCCGACGCGCCGGATGGCTGCGTTAGGCTCCCCGCATGGGTTACGGCGACCACCTCATGGCGATAGGCGCGGCCAGCCGCCAGCACCGACTCGATGGCGAGCGGCGGCCGGTCGCCATCGGCGACGGCCGCCGGGTCGATCCGGCGCTTCCCGAACTGCGCCACGGGCTCGATTTCCTGGCCACCCAGGCGATGGTCGATGCCGGCCGGCCGGTCAGCTGGCTGATCTCGTACCGAGGCCACCGGCCTTACCACGACCACGCGGCGATGGCAGCCGAGTGGCGTGCCCGTCACCCTTGGCGCCACCGCCTGCTCGGCGTCCCGCCGGCCGGCAAGGTCAGCTCCGCGCTCGGGCGCTACATCTACGACGATCGGCATCGAGCCGTGCCGGCTCCCCTCGTCCTCGAGCCGAGGGAGCAGGCCGTGGCGGACGCGTGGTCTGGTCGATCGTTCATCGTCATCGAGCCGAACATCAAAGGCAAGGCGCCGCCGTCGAAGCGCTGGCCGTTCGAGCGCTTCGTCGCGGTCGCCGCCGGCTTGCGCGAAAAGATTGCCGTGTACCAGGTCGGTGCACCCGACTCGCCCGCCATCGAGGGCGTGCCGCGCTTGCCGACGCGGCGCTTTCGCGACGCCTTGCCCTACCTGAAGTCGGCGCGCCTCTACATCGGGCCCGAGGGCGGCCTGCACCACGCTTCGGCTGCGATGGGCACGCCGGCGGTGGTTCTCTTCGGCGGCTTCAGCTCGCCGGCCACCACCGGCTACGACTTCCACGCCAATCTGACCGGTGGCGCGGAGCCCTGTGGCACCCGCTATCTGCTGTGCAGCCACTGCGTCGCTGCAATGGACCGGATCAGCGTCGAGCAGGTCCTCGGCGAAGCGGCACGCCTGCTCGCCGGGTCAGCGTAAGACGCCGCGGCGGCGCAGCCGCCAGTAGAGCGCGGGCGCGGCCAGCAGCGGGTGGCGGCGCTGGAACGCGCTCGGCTCGATGCGGTAGCCGCTGTGGCGCTCGACCTTCCAGGCGACGTAGTCGATCGCGTTCGCGAAGGTCGCTGCCGCCTTGAGCAGGCGGAGCAGGTTGAGCGGCCGGCCGAGCCGGCGGCGCAGGCGCCAGCGCCGCTCGCCGGCATGGCGCTCCGCGGCGCTCAGGGCCGGCGCCAGGTCGCCGCCGTCGCTGGTCGCAAAGGCGAGGTCGGCGGCGCGCCACGCGGCGGGCAGCAGGCGCGCGTAGCGCCCCGGGTCGTGGCCGAGCAGGTCGGCGCCGCGCGAGGTCGACTCGACGCGCAGTTCGCTGGCGTAGGTGCGCTGGAAGAGGGCGCGCCAGTAGGCCGCCGCATCGCCGTGCGCCGGACCGAGCAGCGCCGCCCAGCCGGCGGCGGTGACGACGGCCGCGACGAGCGCCGCGCCGACCTCGGCGCGCTCGCCCTCGCCGCGCGCGACCACACAGGCGCACGGCTGGGAGAAGCGCGCCCAGAGCGTCGTGTCGAGGCGCCGCGGCGACATGGCGTGGCCGAAGCGGGCCAGCGTCATGACCGCGTACTTGGCGCGCAGCGTCCGCTCGCCGATGCGCGACTCGACGTAGCCCACGTTCGGCGGCAGCACGCGGTTGGCGAGGGCGGCGAGGCGCGGGCCCGGCCAGTCGGACTCGCGGTCGACGAGGACGTAGAAGTCGAGCACGCCGTCGAGGCCGCCGTCGCGCAGGGCCGAGCCGTAGAAGACGACCGCCGCGGTCGCGCTGCCGGCCCGCGCGGCGAGCTGGCGCGCGAACGCCGTGACCTCGGGCGCGACGTCGCGGCGCAGCTCGGCGTCGATCAGCGCCGCGAGCCCGGCGCCGGCGTTCATCGCGGCCTCGGCGCCGGCGTTCATCGCGGCCTCGGCAGCGTCGACGCCGACCAGCGCCGGCTCACGACGGCGCCGCCAGCCACGAGCGCAACGGCCCGCGGCGCCGCTCCCACGCCGCCTGCAGCAGGCGCAGCGCGTGGACCGCGAGGCAGATCACCGTCCACCACGCCACCGCGACGATGCCCCAGTCGGGCCGGCCTGCCAGCACCGACGCGGTGAGGATGAGCAGGTTCGGATTGCGCCGCGCCGTGACCAGGCGCAAGCGGCTGTCGAAGCGCTTCCAGATGTGCATGTCGATGGCGAAGACGGCGATGAAGACGCCCTCCTCGAGGCGCTGCAGCACGTAGCCGGCGACGATGGCCGTGAGCACCCGGCCGGGCCGCTCGACCGCGAAGCCCGCGGCGCCGCAGCCGACCAGCCAGGCCCACCACCAGAAGGGCGGATGGACGAGGTCGATGCCGTGGTCGAAGACGTTGCCGAACGGCGTCGACGAGACGGTGACGCGGGCCAGCTTGCCGTCGACCGTGTCGAGGAAGGTCATGGCCCAGGCGGCGAGCAGGCCGAGGCCGAAGTGGCCGGTCCAGAACAGCCACATCGCCGCGAACACGAGCAGCAGGCTGGCCGAGGTGACCTGGTTCGGCGTGATGCCGGCCTCGGCGCACCGGCGCGTCACGGCGCGCGCCGGCCGCGGCCAGACGTAGAGCGTGACCAGGTCGGTGACGCCCTTGTAGGCGCCGCCGAAGACGCGGCGCTCGATCGCCGGCAGCGCCGCCTCGGTCAGCGCCATCAGGTACGGCGGCTCGCGCTTTCTCAGCGCGTCGTTGTAGCCGTCGGCCACCTCGATCGGCGCGACCTGGCGGGCCGACGCCGGCGCGCGGTGTTCGGACAGCAGCGCCGCCGCGGCCGAGGCCTGCGCTGCGGCGACGTTGACGGCGACGATGCCGCCTTCCGGCGCGGCCAGCGCCAGGTCGGCTTCGGCGCCGGCGAGGCCGCGCACGATGGCGTCGTCGTAGACCCAGTCGGCACGCAGCAGCACGTGGCGCTCGTCGCCGGTCGCCGCGCCGTCGCGCCCGCCGGCGCGGCGCAGCTGCCGCTGCAGGCGCACGACCGAGGGCAGCGACCAGACGCGCAGCGGCGACTCGCCGACGACGACACCGACAATGCCGCGGCCGGCGCTCATCGGCGGCGCGGGCCGGGCAGCGGCGGGATCGACGACGGCTTCACGAAAGGCAGGGGCGTGGAAGGCAAGGGCGTGGAAGGCAAGGGCGTGCTGGGCAATGGCGCAGTGGCGACGACGAAGGATTGTCGATGAGCGCATCGGCGTCCGGCGCGCCGGGCGCGATCCACGCCGGGCCGGTCCGCTTCGCCCACGTCTCCGACCTGCACCTGCCGTTCGAGCCCGAGCTCGCCTGGCGGCAGCGGCTGTCGAAGCGCCAGCTCAGCGCCTGGTCGTGGCGGCGCCGGCGCGACCTGCACCAGCGCGCCATCCTCGAGGCGCTCGCCGCCGACCTGCGCGCCCAGGGCGCCGACCACATCGTCGTCACCGGCGACGTCACCAACTTCTCGCTGCCGGCCGAGTTCCGGCAAGCCGCCGCCTGGCTCGGTGCCCTGGCGCCGGCCGACCACATCAGCCTCGTGCCGGGCAATCACGACGCGCTGGTGCCGGTGGCGGCGGCCGAGGCGCTCGACCTCTGGCAGCCGTGGCACCGGGCCGGCGCCGAGGGCTGGCCCTTCGTGCACCGCGTCGGCACCGTGTCGCTCGTCGGCCTCGACTCGGCGCGGCCGACGGCCCCGCTGCTGGCGCGCGGGCAGATCGGCGCCGCGCAGCTGGCGCGCCTGGAGCAGGTGCTGGGCGAAGAAGGCGCGGCCGGCCGCGTGCGCATCGTGCTGCTCCACCACCCGCCGGCCGCCGCCGCCGTGCGCTGGCGCAAGGCGCTGGCCGACGGCGCTGCGCTGCGCGCCGTGCTTCAGCGCGCCGGCGCCGAGCTGGTGCTGCATGGGCACGCACGGGACGCCCGCCTGGACGCCATCGCCGGCCCGCGCGAGCCGATCCCGTGCCTGTGCGTGCCCTCGTCGTCGGCCGTGCCCAATCCGCGCGACGAGGGCGCGCGCTGGCATCGGCTGGAGCTGCTCGACGAGCGTCGGGTGCGCGTCGAGGTGCGGCGATGGTCGGCGGGCGCGCAGGCCTTCGTGGCCGCAGGCCGCATGGCGCTTTGCCTGCCGCGCCAGAATGCGGCTGTCTGACCCGAGCCCACGACACAACACCCAGGACCGAGATGGCCAACCGCACCGAAACGAAGTTCGGCGACCCCACAAGCCGCATCGCCCAGACCGAGCGCTGGACGGTGCTGCTGCGGCCCAGGCAGCCGACGCTCGCCTCGCTGGTCGTGATCTGCCGCGAGCCGGTGCTCGCCTTCGCCGATGTGAGCCCGGCCGCCTTCGCCGAGCTGCGCGACGTGGTGCGCACGCTCGAGGCCGTGCTGCGCGAGGTGGTGGCGTACGAGCGCATCAACTACCTCATGTTGATGATGGTCGACCCCGACGTGCACCTGCACGTCATTCCGCGCTACGAGGGCATGCGGCGCTTCGGCGGCGCCGAGTTCGCCGACGCCGGCTGGCCCGGCCAGCCCGCACTCGACGCGGCCGCCTCGGTCGACGCGGCGACGACCGAGGCGCTGCTCGCCACGCTGCGCGAGGCCTGGCCGCGGCACTAGCCTGCGCCACAGAACGCGCATGAACGCAGCCACGCTCTGGATCGACACGGCCGGCCTGTCCGGCGCCCGAAGCCTGTTCGGGCTGGCCCCGCTCGAGCGTCTGAGGCGCAGCGCCGGCAAGAGCGCCGCCGGCTCGCCCGTGACCTTGTCCGGCCCGGGTGCGGAAGCGTTGCGCTGGCCCGGCGCGCGGGTCGATGCCGACGCGGCGCCGCTCGGCACCCGCCTGCGCCGGGCGCTGGCGGCCGGCCAGGCGCTCGTCGCCATCGACGGCGGCAACGTCATCGACCCGCGCCTCATCGCCTTCCTGCTCCACGGCGGCACGGCGTGCCTCGCCGCGCGCGGGCAGGGCGGCCAGCGCGCCGTGGCCTTGCGCCTCACGCCGTCGCTGGCCGACGCCGTGCCGGCCGATGCCGCCGACCTGCGCGCCGTCGCCGACGCGCTCCACGCCGCCGGCCGGCTGCCGGCGCTCGACGAGAAGGCGTTCCCGGCCTACATCGACAAGCTGCGCCGTTCGCTGCCCTACTGGCTGCACGCCGTGCCCGATGCGGCGACGCGGCGAACGCTCGAGCGGCAGATGTTCCTCGACAACTACAAGGGCTCGACCGACCTGCTCACGCGCTACGTCTACCCGCCGCTGGTCTGGCCGCTGGTGCGCCTTTGCGTGCGCCTGCGCCTCTCGCCCAACGCCGTGACCCTGCTCTCGATCGTGTGCACCATCGCCGCCGTGCCGCTGTTCGCGCGCGGCGACTGGGTCGCCGGCTTCGCCTGCGCCTATGCGATGAGCGTGCTCGACAGCGTCGACGGCAAGCTGGCCCGGCTCACGCTCACCGACTCGAAGATCGGCAACGTGCTCGACCATGGCGCCGACATCGTCCACCCGCCGTTCTGGTACTGGGCCTGGGCCGCGGGCCTCGGCGCGCACACGCTGGCCGACCCGCTGATGCAGGCGGCGGTGTGGCTGATCGTGTTCTACGTCGCCGACCGCATCGTGCTCAGCGTGGCCAAGCGCCGCATCGGCTTCGCGCTGCATGCCGCCACGCCGCTCGACGGCAAGGTGCGCAGCTTCATCGCCCGCCGCAACATCACGATGACGATCATGCTGTTCGCGCTGCTGGTCGGCGCCGGGCCGGCGGGCTTCTACCTCGTCACCGCCTGGCAGATCGCCACCTTCGCCTGGCACGCGGTGCGCACCTTCGTGGTCGGCTTTCACGGTCGGCCCGCCCACCCGCCGGAGCCGGGATGAGTGTCGACGTCGTTGCGGTCGGCACGCCGGCCGAGCTGGACCGCTTCATCCGCCTGCCGGCGCAACTGCACGCTGGCGACCCGAGCTTCGTCGTGCCGCTGCAGCTCGAGCGGCGCGAGGCCCTGTCGCCGGCCAGGAACCCGTTCTTCCAGCACGCCCAGACGCAGTTCTGGCTGGCACGCAGGGGCGGCCGCGACGTCGGCCGCATCAGCGCCCAGGTCGACACGCTCGTGCACGACCCGGCGGTCGGGCACTTCGGCATGATCGCCGCCGAGGACGACCCGGCCGTGTTCGCCGCCTTGTTCGCGGCCGCCGAGGCGTGGCTGAAGGGGCGCGGCAAGACGCGCGTCCTCGGCCCCTTCAACCTCTCGATCAACGAGGAGACCGGCCTGCTCGTCGACGGCTTCGACACCCCGCCGATGCTGCTCATGGGCCACGACGCGCGCCACGTGGCGGGGCGCGTCGAAGCGCTCGGCTACGTCAAGGCGAAGGACACCATCGCCTACCTCTACGACATCGGCAAGGACCTGCCGCCGGCGGCGCGCCGCATGATGGCCAAGCCGCGGCCGGCCGGCATGACGGTGCGCCACCTCGACACGAAGCGCTACCGCGCCGAGTTCGACACGGTGACCGCGATCTTCAACGACGCCTGGTCGCAGAACTGGGGCTTCATCCCGTTCACCGAGGCCGAGATCGCGCACATGGCCAAGAGCATGAAGCCGCTGATCGACCCGGACTGCGTCGCCATCGTCGAGATGAACGGCGAGGCGGTCGGCTTCGGCATCGCCCTGCCCAACCTCAACGAAATCATCGCCGACTTCGATGGCCGGCTGCTGCCCTTCAACTGGGCCAGGCTGCTCTGGCGCCTCAAGCGCGGCGCGCGCACGGCACGCGTGCCGCTGATGGGCGTGCGCCGCAGCTTCGCGCACGGGCTGATCGGCGGCCTGGTGCCCTATCTCATCATCGACGAGATGAGAAAGGGCTTGCTGGCCAAGGGCACGCGCGAGGTCGAGCTGTCGTGGATCCTGGAGGACAACCGGCCGATGCGCAGCATGATCGAGTCGCTCGGCGCCACGCCGTACAAGACGTATCGGGTGTACGAGAAAAACCTGCTGGCATGACCCGCCGCCTGACGGCGCTGGTGCTCGCCGGCACGCGCGCCGGCGGCGATCCGATGGCGGCCGAGGCGCGCGTCAGCCACAAGGCGCTGATCGAAGTCGCCGGGCGAACGATGATCGAGCGCGTGGTCGGCGCGCTCGCCGGCCTGGCCGACGTGGAGCGCATCGTCGTCGCGATCGAGCAGGCGCAGGTGCTGGGCGGGCTGCCGGGACTGGCGCCGCCGTCGTGCATCACGCCGATCAGCACGTTGCCCGCCGAACCCGGCGGCCCGTCGGCGACGCTCGCCGCCGCCCTCGTGGCCGAAGGCACGCCGCTGCTCGTCACCACCGCCGACAACGCCCTGCTGCAGACCGACTGGCTGCGCGAGTTCCTGGCCGCGTGCCCGGACGACGCCGATGTCGTCGCCGCGCTGGCCCGCCGCGACGCGGTCGAGGCCGCCGCGCCGCACACGAAGCGCACGTGGCTGCGCTTCGCCGACGGCGACTTCTCCGGCTGCAACCTGTTCCTTCTCGCCGGTCCGCGCTCGGCCGGCGTCATCGCCTTCTGGCAGACGCTCGAGCAGGAGCGCAAGCGCCCGTTGCGCATGGTGCGCCGCCTCGGCCTCCTCTTCGCGCTGCGCTACCTCGTGGGCCGGTTGACGCTCGCCATGGCGGCCGATCGCATCGGCCAGCTCGGCGGCGGCGCCCGCGTCGCCTTCGTGGCACTCGGCGACGGCCGCGCCGCCATCGACGTCGACAAGCCCGACGACCTTCGCCTGGTGCGCGAGCTCGCGGCGAAGGTCTAGCCGCCGGCCCACTCCGACGCCAGCGCGCGCGCCCGCACCAGGTCGGCCGCGAAGTCGAGCTCGCACCACGGCTGGCCTTCGATCGAGACCGTGCGCACGTCGGCACCGCTGCCGGCCAGGCGATGGATGGCCGAGAGGTACCAGAGACCCGGGCCTTCCTTCGTGCGCATCGTGCGCTCGATCTCGGCGTTGAACTGCACCGCACCCTCGCTGCTGAAGCGCAGGAAGCCGATCGACTCGCCGTTGACGCGGCTCGCGGCCAGGGTCTTGCCGATGGCCCGCAGCCGGTCGCCCTCGCACTCGACCTTCATGTCGTCGTCGTCGTAGCGCGGCTTGCGGTCGATGGTGACGGTGATCGGCGCGGCCGGGGCGTCGAGCAGGCGACGGGCGATGTCAGAGCCGAACAGCGTGTCGCCGTTCAGGATCATGCAGGGCCCGCTCAGCTCGGCGCGCGCCATCCAGCAGCTGGCCAGGTTGTCGGCGACCTTGTAGAAGGGATTGAACAGCGTGCGCACGCGCAGGCTCGGCGGCGTCATGCGGGCGAGCTCGGCCTCGACCCGCTCGGCGCAGAAGCCGGTCACCACGACCGCCTCGCCGATGCCGGCCCCGGCCAGCGCCCGCAGCTGCCACTCCAGCATGCTGCGGCCGCCGAGATCGAGCAGACACTTCGGGATGTGCTCGGTGAGGGGCAGCAGGCGGCTGCCCTGTCCGGCGCTCAGGATCAGGACACGCTCGGCGCGAGGGACGGTTGTCATGGCGGGGGCGATCACGGCGAAGCGGCGGAGCTTACAAGGCGGCGAGCGCTGCGCCGCGCAGGCGCACGATGCGCAGCGCCTGCGGTGCGGCGAGGGCGACGTGGCCGACGTGGCCCGCGCCGACCGGCAGCGCCACGACGTGCCAGAGGCACCCGGCCAGGGTCGCGACCCGGCCGTCCGGCTGTGTGCGCACGTCGGCCAGGGCACGAAGACCGTCGCTGCCGGCCGCCTTGACGACCGCCTCCTTGCGGGTCCAGAGAGAGGCGAAGCGGCGCGCGCTGCGGCCGGCCCAGGCGCGCTCGTCGGCGTCGAGGTAGCGCATGAATTCGGCGGCGCGCACGTCGGCGACGGTCTCGACGTCGACGCCGACCGGGCCGTCGCTCGACAGCGCGCAGACCACCCGTCCGTCGCAATGCGAGAGGCTGAAGTCGAGCGCCGCGGCGAGCGTCGGGCGGGCCCGGGGCGCTTGTCGCCACGTCGCCAGCAGCGCCGGCGGATGGCCGGCGCGGTGCAGCGCCGCGGCGAGCAGGCGGCTGGCGAGAAGGGAGCGGTGCCGCGCTTTCGGCTCCCTGGCCTGCAGCTCCGCCTGGCGCCCCGACGGCAGCGCGGCGAGCCAGCCCGCCTGCTGCGCGGGCGTCGGCGAGAACTCGGCGGCGATGAACACGGAGACGGGCATGGGCAGGGCTTCGCCGGCGACGACGCGTGACATACTTCGGGCCCCCCAGCGTCGTGATCATGGCCGAGGTTCTCGAGAAAAATCTGGCGCCGGGTCCCGACGAGCGGTTCGACCTCGACGCCAGGGACGAGAGTCTCCCGCTCCTGCTCCGGCTTCTCGAGCGCTACGGCAGCATCTGCCGCGTTCCCGCGCTCAGCCGGGCCAGCGACGGCCTGGTGCTTCACGACCCGGACCACCTCCGCCACGTGCTGCTGGCCAACCGGGCCAACTACGTCAAGGGTGTCGGCATCGACCGCGTCCGCGTCCTGCTCGGCAACGGGCTGATCGTGAGCGACGGCGAGCTCTGGGCGCGGCAGAGAAAGCTGATGCAGCCGGCGTTCAACGGCCAGGCGGTGCGCGGCTTCGTGCCGCTGATGGAGCGCGTCAACCTCGCGCTCGTCGAGCGCTGGAGCGAGACGGCGGCGCGCGGCGAGAGCCTCGACCTCGCCCTCGAGCTGAGCCAGGTGGCGTTGACGGTCGTGCTGCAGGCGCTGTTCAGCCGCGACCTCGACCGCCTGATCGAGAGCGAGGGCGAGAACCCGTTCGACCTGCTCACGCGCGAGAGCCGGCGCGACCTGCCCTTCGCGGCCCGCTTTCGGGCGCTCGCGCGCTTCGTGCGCGCCATCGTCGCGGCGCGGCGGAACGAAGGCCGGATCGAGGCCGACTTCCTCTCGATGATGATGGCGGCGGTCGACAAGGCGACCGGCGAGCCGATGCCGGACCGGGCGCTGCTCGACGAGGTCATGACCCTGATCGTCGCCGGGCACGAGACGACGGCCAGCACGCTGGCCTGGACCTGGTACCTCGTCTCGCAGGACGAGGCGGTCGAGGCCCGGCTGCATGCCGCCGCCACGTCGAAGGCGGAGCACGACGGCTTCATCGAGCGCGTCTTGCAGGAGTCGCTGCGCCTCTATCCGCCGGTGTGGCTGTTCAGCCGCCGTGCCCTCGCCGCCGACCGCATCGGCGGCTACGACGTTCCGGCAGGCACCGACATCTTCGTCTGCCCCTACCTGCTGCACCGGCAGCCCGCCCACTGGGAGCGGCCGGAGGCGTTCGAGCCCGACCGCTTCGGCGGAGCGGCGGCCGCGGCCCGGCACCCCTTCGCCTACCTGCCGTTCTCGGCCGGGCCGCGCCACTGCATCGGCTCCGGCTTCGCGATGACCGAGATGGCAACCCACCTCGGCATCGTGGCCCGGCGCTTCAGGCTGCGCTACGTGGGCGCCGTGCCGCCCGAGGCCGAATTTCAGATCAACCTGCGCCCGCGCCTGGCCCTGCCGATGCAGCCCGTCGCGCGCTGAGCCCCGATCGCCGACCATGCCGACCCTCCAGACGCTCGTCGATCTCCTTCCCGCCGACGTGCGTGCAGACCGCCGGATCACGTTCGTCGATGGCGAGCACGAGCAGCGCACGCTCGATTTCCGGCGCCTGCGCCAGCGTGCCCTCGGCACCCTGGGCGCGCTGCAGCGGCGCGGGCTGCGACCGGACGACCGGGTCGCCCTCTACCTCGCCGACAACGAGCGCTTTGTCGAGATGTTCTGGGCCTGCGTGCTCGGCGGCATGGTGCCGGTGCCGCTCGCCCCGGGCGCGACCGACGAGCACTGGCTCAAGCTCGTCCGCGTCTTCGCCCAGCTCGAGCCGGCCTGGCTGGCCATCGATGGCCCGGCCCGGGAGCGGCTCGAGCGCTTCGTCGAAGGGCACGGCCTGAGCGGGCAAGGCGCCGCGATGCGAGAGCGCACTCTCCTGCCGGCGGCTCTCGATGCAGCCGGCGCACCGGGCCACGCGGTCGCTGCCGAGCCGGACCGGCTGGCCTTCATCCAGTACTCGTCGGGCTCGACCGGCACGCCGAAAGGCGTGTCGCTGACGCACCGCAACCTGGCGGTCAACATCGCCGCCATCGCCGCCGGCGCGGCCTATACCGACCGCGACACGGCGCTCAGCTGGATGCCGCTGTCGCACGACATGGGCCTGATCGGCTTTCATCTGACGATGCTGGCCGCCGGCATGAGCCACACCGTGATGCGCACGGAGCTGTTCGCGCGCCGGCCGCTGCTCTGGCTCGAGCTGGCCAGCCGCCAGAAGACGACGGTCCTGTGCTCGCCCAACTTCGGCTTTCAGCACTACCTGAAGCAGTTCGCGGCCAAGCCGCCGCAGGAGCTCGACCTCGCCGCCGTGCGCCTGATCTTCAACGGTGCCGAGCCGATCTCCGCCGAGCTCTCGCGCCGCTTCGCGGCAGCGCTCGCGCCGCATGGCCTGCGGCCGAACAGCCTGCTCAACGTGTACGGCCTGGCCGAAGCCAGCCTGGCGGCGAGCTTCCCGCGCCTCGGCGCCGCGCTCGAGACCGTGACGCTCGACCGCGCCGGCATGCGCCTCGGCGAGCCCGTCCAGGCGCCGGCGCCGGGCGCCCGGACGACCGAGTTCGTCAAGGTCGGCACGGCGGTGCTGGGCACCGAGCTGCGCATCGTCGACGATTCGGGCGCGGCGCTGGCCGAGCGCGTGCCGGGCCACGTCGAGATGCGAGGCGACAACGTCACCGCGGGTTACTGGCGCGACGCCCGGGCGACCGCCGCCGTGCGCCGGCCCGACGGCTGGCTCGACACCGGCGACCTCGGCCTGTGGTGGGACGGCCAGCTCGTCATCACCGGCCGGGCCAGGGACCTCGTCATCGTCAACGGCCAGAACTACTACCCGCACGACCTGGAGCGCATCGCGGCCCAGGTGCCGGGAGTCGAAGACAACCGCGTGGTGGCTGCGGCGGTGCGCCGGGCGGGCGACGAAAGCGACGGCCTGGCGATCTTCGTGCTGCACCGCGGCGACCTGGCGTCGTTCGTTGCCAAGGTGCTCGAGCTGCGCCGCACCATCGCCGTGCAAGCCGGCCTCGACGTGGCCGAAGTGGTGCCGGTCGGCCGCATCCCGAAGACGAGCAGCGGCAAGCTGCAGCGCTATGCACTCGCCAGGGCCTACGAAGACGGCGAGTTCGACGCGGCACTGGCCGAGCTGGCGCCGCGGCTCGCGGCCCTCGCCCGGCCGATGGACGAGGCGGCCCAGGGCGCTTCGACCGCTCGACGCCTGGTGGCGATCTGCACCCCGCTGGTCGGTGGCCGGCCGCTCACGGCCCGGACCGACCTGCTCGAGATCGACCTCAATTCGCTCGCCCTGGCGCGCATCCACGAGGCGATCGACCTGGAGTACCCCGGCCGGATCGAGGTCACCGACCTGTTCGACTACCCCACGCTGGAGCAGCTGGCCCGATTCTTGGACGCGTCTGCACCATGACGACGAGCGATGGGTGTGTGATTCCAGCCACGGTCCAGCGAGAGGACCGCCCGTCGGGCAGAATCATGCCGCCCATTCCCGAGCGCACCGGGATGACGCGTCGATGAAAGCGCCTGAGAAAACAGAGGGAGGCCGTCAGTGAGAGAGTCAGTACCCGCGCAGGCCGTTCCCCTGTCGAGCGCGACCCCGACTGCGAGCGGCATTCCCCTGCGCAGCGCCGATTTCGCCAGCCTGGCCGAGGCGCTCGACTACGCCGCCACCGGCGAGTCCGGCTTCAACTATTACGACGGCCGCGGCGTGCTGACCGCCACGCTGTCGTACCGCGAGCTTCGCAACCGCGCCCTGGCGATGGCGCGTCATCTGGCGCCGCTCGGCCGCGGCGAGCGCGTCGCGCTGGTCGCCCACACCCACCCCGACTTCGCGGTCATGCTCTACGCCTGCCAGTACGCCGGGCTGGTGCCGGTGCCGCTGCCGGCGGCGGTGCACCTCGGCGGCCGCGAAGCCTACGTTCGCCACCTGCGCCAGCTGCTTGCCGACTGCGCCGCAGTCGCCGCCTTTGCGCCGCAGGAGTTCGTCGGCTTCCTGCGCGAAGCGAGCGTCGGCCTGGCCGGGCCGAAGCTCGCGCTGGCCGGCACGATCGAGGAGTTCGCCACCCTGCCGGCGGCCACCGGGCTGCCGCGGCCCACCTCGGGCGAGGAGCTCGCCTATCTGCAGTACACCTCGGGCAGCACCCGCTTTCCGCGCGGCACCATGATCGCGCAGACGGCCGTGATGGCCAACCTGCACGCCATCTTCAACCATGGCTTTCGCCTCGACGCCGACGACCGCTTCTGCTCCTGGCTGCCTTACTACCACGACATGGGGCTGGTGGGCATCGTCCTCGGCTGCGTCGCCACCCAGCGCTCGGTCGACTACCTGCCGACGCGCGAGTTCGCCATGCGGCCTCGGCTCTGGCTCAAGCTCATCTCGCAGAACCGGGCCACCGTCTCCTTCAGCCCGCCATTCGGCTACACGCTCTGCGCCCGGCGCCTGCGCGACGGCGACGCCGAAGCACTCGACCTCTCGGCCTGGCGCGTCGCCGGCGTCGGCGCCGAGATGATCCATCCCGAGTCGCTGCGCCAATTCGCGGCGGTGCTCGCCCCGTCGGGCTTCCAGGCCAGCGCCTTCCTGCCGTGCTACGGCATGGCGGAGTGCGCCCTGGCCGTCAGCTTCGCGCCGCTCGGCGGCGGCGCGACGAGCGACCTGGTCGACATCGACACCCTGTCGCGCGAGGGCGAAGCACGGCGGGCGGCTCGAACGAGCACAGCGACGGGCGCCAAGGCCTTCATCGACTGCGGACGGCCGCTGCCCGGCTTCGACGTCGAGATCCGGGACGAACTGGACCAGGCGCTGCCCGAGCGCCACTGCGGCCGGATCTTCCTGCGCGGGCC
The DNA here is from genome assembly GCA_964236395.1 of uncultured Rhizobacter sp. GTDB lineage: Bacteria > Pseudomonadota > Gammaproteobacteria > Burkholderiales > Burkholderiaceae_C > Schlegelella_A. The sequence continues at coordinate 2,938 of CAXSEJ010000004.1, read as the reverse complement.
GAGCGTCATGGCCGGCTACTTCGGCAACGTCGAGGCCACGCGCGAGGTGCTGTCGGCCGACGGCTGGCTCGACACCGGCGACCTCGGCTACGCGGCCGAAGGCGCACTGCACATCACCGGCCGGGCCAAGGACCTGATGATCATCAAGGGCCGCAACATCTGGCCGCAGGACCTCGAGCACCTCGCCGAGCAGCAGCCCGAAGTGCGGCCGACCGATTCCTCGGCCTTCTCGGTGCCCGACGAAGACGATGTCGAATCGGCGGTGCTGGTGGTGCAGTGCCGGGAGAGCGACCCGGTGCGGCTCGCCGAGCTCGCCGACCGGCTGCAGCGCTCGATCCAGGTGGAGTTCGGCATCCAGTGCCTGATCGAGCTCGTCCTGCCGCACACGCTGCCGCGCACGTCGTCGGGCAAGCTGTCGCGCAGCACGGCGCGCAAAGACTTCCTCGAGCGTCGGCGCGACCAGCCGATGCCGCAGCCGCCCACGTGTTTCATCAGCGACAGCGCGGTGCGGCGTGCGAAGCCGCGCCCGGCGGTGGCCGAGCTCGCTCTGTCGGCCGGCACGTGAAGGCGACAGGGTGACGCCGCCGCCAACCCGCGCCAGCGCCGAGGCCATCGAAGCCGCGGTGCGCGAGGCGCTCGGCGCCGTGCGCCCCGGCGCGGCCGGTCTCGACGAAGGCGCCGACCTGGCCGCCGAGGCCGACCTCGACTCGGTCGAGGTGATGGACCTCGTCATGGAGATCGAAGACCGCCTCGACCTCTCCATCCCGGTCGAGACGCTGTCGCAGGCGCGCACGATCAAGGAGCTCTGCGCCGGAATCGTCGCTCTCGGCGCGGCGCGTTGACAGGTCGTCGGTGAGCCTGTTCGACAAATTCGCGGCGCAGCGCGCGCTGCTCGCCGGCCTGGCCCACGATGCGCGGGTCTCGCCCATCGCCACGCCGATGGAGGAGGTGCACTCCGCCACTTCGGCGACCATCGACGGCCGGCGCATGGTCCTCGCCGGCACCAACAACTACCTCGGCCTCACCTACGACGCCGACTGCCGTGCCGCCGCCATCTCGGCAATAGAGACGCACGGCACCGGCAGCACCGGCTCGCGCATGGCCAGCGGCAACTACGCCGGCCACAGCGCCCTCGAGCGGGCGCTGGCCGAGGCCTTCGGCTGGAGCGCGGGCATGGTCTTCTCGACCGGCTACCAGGCCAACCTCGGCACGATCTCCGCGCTCGCCGGGCCCGACGACTTCCTCCTCGTCGATGCCGACAGCCACGCCAGCATCCACGACGGCTGCAGGCTGAGCGCGGCGACGACCATCCGCTTTCGCCACAACGACGCGGCCGATCTCGACCGCCGCCTTGCCCGCCTCGGGACCGACGCGCGCCGGGCGCTCGTCATCGTCGAAAGCCTCTACAGCACGCGCGGCGACCATGCGCCGCTGGCCGAGTTCGCGGCGGTCAAGCGCCGCCACGGCGCCTGGCTGCTCGTCGACGAGGCGCACTCCTTCGGCGTCTTCGGGCCGCGCGGGCTCGGCTTGAGCGAAGAGGCCGGCCTGCTCGACGAGGTCGACTTCATCGTCGGCACCTTCTCGAAGAGTCTCGGCGGCGTCGGCGGGTTCTGCGTCAGCCGGCACGCGGAGCTCGAGCTGCTCCGCCTCGTCAGCCGGCCCTACATCTTCACTGCCTCGTCGGCGCCGCCGGCGATCGCCGCGACACGCGAAGCCCTGCGCAAGGTGCTTGCCGGACACGAGCTGCGCGAACGCCTGCGCCGCCATGCGCAGCGCGTCTACGCCGACGTGACCGAGCTCGGTTACCGGCTCGGCACCGACACGCCGGGACCGGTGGTGGCACTCCTGTTCGATAGCCGCGATGCTGCGCTCGCCCTTTGGCAGAGCCTGTTCGAAGCCGGCATCTACACCAACCTCATGATCCCGCCGGCCACGCCGGCCGGCCTGAGCCTGGTGCGCATCAGCCTCAGCGCCGCGCACAGCGACGACGACATCGCCCGGGTCACCACGGCGCTCGCGGCCCACGCCGGCGCAATATCGAAACACCCTAGGCAAGCCGCCTAGGCGCTCCGTCAAAATCCGCGCTCTCCCGTCGGGAGCCCAGCGGAGAGAGCGATGGACAAGACGTGGCTGAAGCAGTATCCGGCCGGGGTTCCGGCCGAGATCGACGTGAACCAGTACGCGTCGCTCGTCGCCCTGCTCGACGAGAGCCTCACCCGCTTCGCCGACCGCACCGCCTACAAGTTCATGGGCAAGGCGATCACCTTTGCCCACATCGACCAGGCCTCGCGTGCCTTTGCCGCGTGGCTGCAGGCACAGGGCCTGGTGAAGGGCGACCGGGTGGCGGTGATGATGCCCAACGTGCCGCAGTACCCGGTCGCCGTCGCGGCGATCCTGCGTGCCGGCCTGGTGGTGGTGAACGTGAACCCGTTGTACACGCCGCGCGAGCTCGAGCACCAGCTCAAGGACTCGGGCGCGAAGCTGATCGTCATCATCGAGAACTTCGCGAGCGTGCTGCAGAAGGTGATGGCGGCGGTGCCCACCAAGAGGGTCGTGCTCACGAGCGTGGGCGACATGCTCGGCTTGCCCAAGTCGGCGCTCGTCGACTTCGTGCTGCGCAAGGTGAAGAAGGCGGTTCCCGCGTTCGAGCTGCCGGGTGCCGTGCGCTGGCGAACGGCGGTGGCGGCGGGTCGCGGCAAGACCCTGGCGCCGGTGGCCGTCGGCCCCGACGACATCGCCGTGCTGCAGTACACCGGCGGGACCACGGGCGTGAGCAAGGGTGCCGTGCTGCTTCACCGCAACCTGGTCGCCAACATCCTGCAGGCCGAAGCGTGGTACCAGCCAGCGCTGAAGAAGATTCCGGCGGGCGAGCAGGTGGTGACGATCTGCGCCTTGCCGATCTATCACATCTTCGGCTTCAACACGAACATGATGCTGG
>CAXSEJ010000003.1:28304-33621 GCA_964236395.1 uncultured Rhizobacter sp. | reverse complement strand
GGCGATCCCGAAGGACGCGAAGAACGTCGCCAACGCGCACCTGTTCATCAACTACATCCTGCGCCCGGAAGTCGCCGCGTCGCTGACGAACAAGGTCTTCTACGCCAACCCGAACGCGGCCTCGCTCAAGTTCGTGAAGAAGGACGTGGCCGAGAACAGGACCATCTTCCTGGCCGCCGCCGACAGGTCGCGCATGACGCCGCCCGACGCGGTGCCGCAGGCGATCCGCCGCGTGCAGACGCGCATCTTCACCAACTTCAAGGCCGGGCGCTGACGCCGCGCGCCGCGACGGGCCGGTCGCTCGCCGTCTGCGGCGCCGAGGTCACGCCACCTCGACGCCCTTCCAGAAGGCGACCCGGCCCTTGATCTCCCTGGCCGCATCGCTCGGCTCCGGGTAGTACCAGACCGCGTTCTCGTTCATCTCGCCGTCGACCATCAGGCTGTAGTAGTGGGCCTGGCCCTTCCACGGGCAGCTCGAGCGGTGGTTGCTGAAGGTGACGTGCTCGCGCTTCAGGCTGCTCTCGGGGAAGTAGTGGTTGCCTTCGACGACGACGGTGTCGTCGCTCTCGGCGATGGTCGCTCCGTTCCAGGTGGCTTTCATCGGTGGCCTTCGTCGTGCGGTGGGTCGGGATGCGAGTGTGCGCCGATGACCAAGGCCCAGGCCTCGCCGCGCCCCGGCGCAGCACCGACGCTCCACGCGCCGGCCAGGCGGTCACGGTCGTAAAGAGAACGGCGTCTGCGCCGACAACGCGCACGCTCCGGTCTTGTTATGCTGCACCGCAACAAATATCTGCGGGACCGCACGTGAAAAACGACTTTTTACGAAAGATGCTGTCGGCGAGCCGGCTGACGAACCGCGGCAAGCTGGTCAATGCCAGCGTCGTGATCCAGCGCGCTCTGGCCGGTGCCGGCTTGCTGGCGCCGGCGCCCGCGCGTCGCCCGGCGGCGAGGCGCACGCCGCTGCGCCCGGCCGCGGCGAAGGCCCCCGGCCCGGCGGCCGGGGCCGCCCGGGCGGCGAACGGCGAGCGCTTCTCGAGCAGCAGTTTCACCGGCGCCAGCGGCACGCGTGCCTTCAAGCTCTTCGTGCCGCAAGTCCCGGCGGGCCAGGCGCTGCCGCTCGTCGTGATGCTGCACGGCTGCACCCAGAATCCCGACGACTTCGCTGCCGGCACGCGCATGAATGAGCTGGCCGAGGCGCAGGGCGTGGCGGTGCTGTATCCGGAACAGGCCGCGCGCTCGAACGCGCACCGGTGCTGGAACTGGTTCACTCCCGAGGACCAGAAGCGCGGTGCCGGCGAGCCGGCGCTCATCGCCGGCATGGTGCGCCACGTCGCCGCGACGCACGCCATCGACCCGGAACGCATCTACGTCGCCGGCCTGTCGGCCGGCGGCGCGATGGCCGCGATCCTGGCGCGCGAGTACCCCGACCTCTTCGCCGCCGCCGGCGTGCACTCCGGCCTGCCGCCGCGTGCTGCGCACGACGTGGCGTCGGCCTTCACGGCGATGAAGTCGGGCCCGGTCCACCGCCCGGCTGCCGCCGCGTCGGCGAGCGCCCCGGTCATCGTCTTCCACGGCAGTGCCGACGCCACCGTGACGCCGGCCAACGGCGACGCGGTCATCGCCGCCGTCCTCGCCAGCCATCCCGAGGCGGTGCGCAGCATCGCGCCGGCGGCCGGCCCGGCGCGCCGCGGTGCCAGCCGCTTCGTCTGGCGCGACCCGGCCGCGGCCGGGTCGCCGAGCCTGGCCGAGCAGTGGCTGGTCGAAGGCGCACCGCACGCCTGGTCGGGCGGCGCAGCCGCCGGCTCCTACACCGACCCGAGCGGTCCCGACGCCTCGGCGGAGATGCTGCGCTTCTTCCTCGAGCACCCGCGCCGCGCCTGACCGGCCGGCGCCAGCGCGCCGCTCACAGCTTCATGCGCACGAACAGCCGCTCCGGGATGAGCCGGATGATGCGCATGATCACGGCCCAGAACCAGGGGGTGTAGACGACTCCGAAGCCGCCGTCGATGGCCCGCTCGATGTCTTTCGCCACCGCCTGCGGGCTGGCCCACAGCGGCCCCTTCTTGAACGCGGCCGTCATCGGCGTGTCGACGAAGCCCGGCGACACGGTGACCACGCGCACGCCCTTGGCATGCAGGCGGTTGCGCAGGCCCGCCGCGAACACCGACACCGCCGCCTTGGCGGCGCCGTAGACGTAGTTGCTGGCCCGGCCCCGATCGGCCGCCGGTGACGACACCACGACGATGGCGCCGTGGCCTTGCGCCTCGAAGCGCGGGGCGAGCAGCGTCAGCAGGGCGACGACGGAGCGGCCGTTGGTGTCGAAGGCCGCGAGCGTGTCGGCCACCGACTGCTCGCAGCGTGCCTGGTCCGGCAGCACGCCGTAGGCGACGAGCACCGCGTCGAAGCCGCCGAAAGCGGCGAAGGCCGCGGCCAGCATCGCCTCGTGGTCGGCGAGGTCGAGCGCGTCGAAGGTGGCGCTGGCCACGCCCGCCGCGCCGCGCGCCGTCAGGTCGGCGGCGTTGGCGGCGAGGCCGGCCGCGTCGCGCGCGGCCAGGAACAGGCGAGCGTGGCGGGCGGCATAACGCCGCGCCACGGCATGGGCGATCGCCGACGTGGCGCCGATGACGAGGAGCCGCGGTGTCTCGGCCATCTCAGTGCCCGGCGACGCGGCGCGAGAACTGCGACGAGATGCCCGGGTCGCGGAACGGCTCCAGCTCGTGCCAGCGGGGATAGCCGGAATGAAACAGGCTCTGCGGCATGCGTGCGTCCTTGGCGGGGTAGAGGCGGCCGCCCGCCGCGGCGACGATGGCGTCGAGGCGGTCGAACAGGGCCAGGGTGGACCGGCCGCGCTCGGCGAAATCGATCGCCAGCGTCGTGCCGGGCATGGGAAAGCTCAGCAGGCCGAGGCCGCGGCGCGCAGCGAAGGTCTTGAGCACGGCCAGGAACGAGCCTGCGCCGGACCGGGCGACCGTGCCGAGCAGCTCGGCCATCGCCTCGCGCTGCCCCGGCTCCGGCACCACGCACTGGTACTGGTGAAAGCCGCGCGGTCCGTACAACCGGTTCCATTCGCGGATGCCGTCGAGCGGGTAGAAGAACGACCCGTAGTGCTGGAGCTTGCGCCCGGCGCCGAGCCGGTTGGCATGGAAGTACAGGCCGTTGAGGGCCGGCAGCGTGGCCCGGTTCACGAGCGAGACCGGCGGCGTGAGCGGCAGCCGACGGGACCGTGGGCGCGGCTCGGCGCGGGCCGAGGCCACGTGGTCGCCCGCCAGGAAGATGCCGCGCGTGCGGCCCTGGCCCATGGCGCCGCAGTCGATCCACGACACGGTGTACTCGCACCGCGCCGAGGCTTCGGCCGAGAGGGCGAAGAAGGCGTCGAGCGAGCCGAACGGCGTGCTCTCGACATCGAGCCACGGCCCCGGCACGCGGCGCAGGCGCAGACGGGCGGTGGCGACCAGGCCGGTCAGGCCGAGGCCGCCGACCGTGGCCGCGAACCAGCCCGGCTCGAGGTCCGGGCCGCAGACGATCTCGGTGCCGTCGGTGCGCAGCAGCGTGAGCCGCTCGACGTGGTCGCCGAAGCAGCCCTGGCCATGGTGGTTCTTGCCGTGCACGTCGTTGGCGATGGCGCCGCCGACGGTGACGAAGCGGGTGCCCGGCGTGACCGGCAGGAACCAGCCCTGCGGCAGCACCAGGTCGATGATCTCGTCGAGCGTCACGCCGGCTTCGCACTCGAGCACGCCGTCGGCCGGGTTCCAGTCGATGAAGCGGTCGAGGCCGCGCGTGGCCCAGAGCACGCCGCCCGGGTTCAGGCACACGTCGCCATAGCTGCGGCCGTTGCCGTAGGCCAGGCCGGGCGGGGCCGAGCCCGCGATGGCCGCGCCGGCGCCCTGGCGCTGCGTCAGCGCGACGACCTCGTGCGGCTCGGCGGCGAGCCGGCCCCACGACGACATGGGACGCGTCACCACGGCAGCGCGGCGACGAGCATGAAGCCGACGAAGGCGGCGATCGTGAGCAGGCTCAGCCCGTCGCTGACGGCGAACACGACCGGGTCGTCGTGCATCTCGCCGCGATGCGCCTTGACCCACATCCGGGCGATCCAGTAGAGCAACGTGGGCACGGTGAGCCAGACGATGTTCTGGTGCGGATAGAGCCGCGTGATCGACTCGCCGTTGATGTAGAGCGCCATCACCTGCACGGCGGAGAAGCCGGCGACGACGCCCAGCGTCTCGATCAGCGGCAGGTCGGAGACGAGGTAGTCGCGCCCGTGCGTGCGGTTGCCGCCGTCGTCGAGCACGCCTTTGAGTTCCGAGTAGCGCTTGACGAAGGCCAGGCTGAGGAAGAGAAAGAGCGAGAAGGCGAGCAGCCAGAAGCCCGGCCAGATGGTCGCCGCCGCGCTGCCGGCCAGGATGCGCAGCGTGTAGAGCGCAGCCAGGGCGAGCGCGTCGACGAGGATCTTTCGCTTGAGGACGAACGTGTAGTAGAGCGTCAGGCCGAGGTAGACCGCGAGCCAGGCGTCGAACGCCGGCGCGGCGAGCCAGCCGATCGAGAAGGCGGCGACGAGCAGCAGCACGCCGACGCCGAGTCCGGCCACCGGCGACAGCGCCCCGGAAGCGAACGGCCGGTGGCGCTTGCGTGGATGGCGCCGGTCGCTCGGCAGGTCCATCAGGTCGTTGAGGATGTAGACCGACGAGGCGCACAGGCCGAAGGCGAGAAAGCCGAGGCAGGTGGCGAAGAGCAGCGGCAGCTCGATGAAGCGATGCGAGGCCAGCAGCGGCAGGAAGACGAGCAGGTTCTTCGCCCACTGGTGCAGGCGCAGCGCCTTGCGCCAGGCGTTCGGGCCCGCTCGCGGCCGATCGAACTGGCGTTCGACCGTGGCGACGCGCTCGGCCCGGCCGCGCAGGCCCGCGCCGGCGCCGACGACGACGGCCCGGCGCGCCTCGGCCCACACCGGCAGGTCGTCGCGGGAGTTGCCCGCGTAGTCGAAGCCCCTGGCGCCGAAGCGTTGCACCAGCGCTGCGGCCTTGCGCTCGGCCGACACGTTGGTCGTGCCGTCGCTGGCGATCACCTCGTCGAAGATGCCGAGGTGCTCGGCCACCTGGTTCACGAACTTCGCGTCGGAGGCGGAACAGAGCACCAGCCGGCGGCCGGCGCGCTTGTGCGCCTCGGCCCAGGCCAGCACCTCGGCATCGATGGGCAAGGTCTCGACGTCGAGGTCGACGCGGTCGGCGATCTGGCGCTTGAGGTGCGCCTTGCCCTTCAGCAGCCAGCCGGGAAACTGCGCCGCGGCCCAGGGCCGGTCGGCGACCAGGCGCAGGGCCGA
>CAXSEJ010000003.1:0-28204 GCA_964236395.1 uncultured Rhizobacter sp. | reverse complement strand
GCCGCCACGGCGGACGGCGGATCGGCGGGGGCGTCGCTGCCGGCGTGCACCGTCACGCCGCCGCCGACGGCACCGCGCTGTCGGCCAGCACCGCGAGCTCGGCGCCCAGGCGCAGGCTCTCCGAGATCGAGCGATCTTCCGGGTAGTAGTGCGAGGTGTCGGCGAGGAACAGCCCCTGCACCGCGCTGCGCGAGGCCGGCAGCCGGGCGAAGAAGCCGGGCGTGCACACCGGCTGGGCGTGGTCGTAGCGCGACGCCGTCGCGGCGAGCACGTCGGACGCGTCGAAGTCGGGGCGGATGAGCTTCAGGCAGGCCACGGTCTCGTCGATGAACTCCTGCGTGTCGCGGCGGTACTTCGGGTGGCTGCGCGGCATGTAGAAGGGCGCGTAGAGGACGACGCTGCCGTCGAGCGGGTTGAGGTTCGAGTATTCGATCAGGCCAGGAATCTGAATGCGCGGGTCGTTGATGTTCATCCAGAAATTGCGCGTGAACGGGCGCTTGAGCTTGAGCAGCACGCAGACCACGCCGACGCTTTCGATCGCCGCGATGCGCGCCTTCTCGTCCTCGGGCAGGGCCGGCACCAGCGGCACCAGGTAAGGCAGCGGGATGGTCGAGACGACCAGGTCGAAATGCCGCTCCTCGCCGCCCACGCGAACCCCGCGAACGCGGCGAGTCGCCGCCGAGGAGTCGACCTCCACCGATTCGACGGCGGCGCTCAGTTCGATGCTGCCGCCGAGCTGCTTCACGCGATCGGCGAGCTTGTCGAGCAGCACCTCGGAGCCGCCTTCGAGGTAGCCGAGACGCTCCTGCAGCAGGCTGCGCCGCGACAGGGCGACGCGCTTGATGCGGGTGCCCAGCCAGGCCGCCGAGAGGCTGTTCTCCAGCTCGTAGAACTTGTAGTGGAAGAGGCTGCGCCAGAGCACGTCGAAGGCGTGCGGCCCGATCCAGCGCTTGAGCCACTCGGTCGAGCTGAAGGCGTCGTACGGCGTCCAGTCGGTGATCGACTTGGCGCGCAGCACGTGCAGGCCGTAGCGCACCTTCTCGATCAGCGAGAGGTGCGGGAACCTGAGCAGGCCGAGCGGGTTGCCCCAGTCGTACAGCGTGCCGTTGTAGTAGAAGCCCATGTGCGTGTCCCTCCAGCGCATGGCCCCCTCCAACCCGAACTCCTTCAGGTAGGCAAACGTGTGCTCGTCCGGCGCGCAAACGAAGTGGTAGTAGCGCTCGATGCGCGTGCCGTCGAAGTCCATGTGCGCCGACATGCCGCCGATGCGGTCGTCGCGCTCGTAGACGGTGACGCGCACGCCGCGCTTCGCGAGCTCGTGGGCGGCGGCGAGGCCCATCGGGCCGGCGCCGATGACCGCCGCCGTCCGGCCGGCGCGGTCACCGGTCATGGCGGGGCGCAGGCAGTGAGCACTGTCCGGCCGAGCCAGTCATGTGCCTCGGCCGGGTCGGCACGACGATGACGCGGCCCGCCTCCTGGCATCGCTTCGAGATGCCGCTGCTGTTCGGCGTGCTCATGCTGCTCTCCGCGCGGCTGCTCGCCAGCACGGCCTGGAAGCACCTGCTGTTCTCCGACTACTCGCCGCTGCTCTATCAGGCGGGCACGCTGGCCTTCAACTACGTCGAGTTCGGCGCCGTGCGGCGCGGCCTGGGCGGCACCTTCGTCCATGCCATCGGCGGCGACCTGCTGCATGCAACCGCGGTCTTCCATCTGCTGTCGGCGGCTGCGGTCAGCGCCGTCGCGTGTTGTTTCGTGGCCCGATTGGAACACCCTGTGCGCCGGGCGACCTTCGTCGTCCTGCTCGTCGCGCTGGTCATGCGCTGGGCCGAGGACGCGGGCCGCACCGACATGGCGGTGGCGGCGGTGCTCGGCTCTTCCGTGCTCGCGCTCCGCGCCGGCCGGCCGGTCCTGGCCGGCACCCTCGTCGCCCTCGGCCTCGGCGTCCACGAGACGAGCTTCGTGTACGGCATTCCGCTGCTCCTCGGCCTGGCCCTCGAACTGCGCCTCTGGCGCACCGTGGAGCGCCGCGCGCTGCTGGGCGCCGGCGCCGTGATCGTCGCTGGCCTCGTCGTCTACCTGCTCCTCGATCGCATGCCGCGCGCCGACGTGCAGACGATGGCCGACACCGTCCGCTCGCGCCTGCCGCGCCGTGACGAGGTCGACTGGGCGATCTACTACGCCGTCTCCGGCGGGCGCGGCGTGCGCACCTCGCTGTGCCAGAACGCGACCGACCCGAACTACTGGATGCACATCGCCGGCGGGCTCATCGTCATCGCCCTGTTCGTGTTCGTGCTCGGCGTGCGCGGGCCGGCGTTGTGGCGCGCCTTGCTCGTGTCGGTGCCGCCGTTCGCCTTCCTCGCCTGGGTCGCCAACGACCACTCGCGCTGGACCGTGCTCGCCGCCTTCAACGTCTGGCTCTTCTGCGCCGCCCGGCGGCAACCGGAGGGCGCCGACTGGCCGCGCTGGCGCCCGCTGCTGGCCGTCGTCGCCATCCTCGTCCTCCACCCGAAGACGTGGCCGGTCGAGTCCACCATCTACGTGCCGACGCCGGTGCTCGAGCACCTCGTGCAGAGGTTCGGCGGGCCGCGGACGCCGAGCGTGCAGGCAGCGCTGGCGATCTGCGACCCGGCCTGGCGCAGCGTGCTTCAGCCGGAGCGTGCGAAGGAGTAGAGCCGGTGGGCGTAGAACGACGTCACCGAAGCCAGGCCGAGGGCGACGACGTGGGCGACGAGCTCGGGCTGCGTCTCGAAGCCGATGGCCGGAAAGGCGATCCGCACCAGACCGACGGCAACGAGCCAGGTCTGCGTCGCCGAGACCACGTTGACGAGCGCGAAGCGGCCGAGCTCGCTGGCCGTGCTGCGGCCCGAACGCGCGAACACGAACAGCCGCGTGAGCACGTACGCCGTCACCATGCCGCAGGCGTGCGACAGCACGATCGCGACCTCGTACGGCAGCTGGCGCGAGAACAGGATCCGGGCGCCGAGGTTTACCGGCACCGACAGCCCGGCGGCGGCGACGAAGCGCACGAACTGCCAGCGCGACGCCGGCTCGGCGCTCATGGCGATCCGGCCGGCCCGATGGGCGCCAGCACGGTCACCGGGCCGGCGACGAAGACCGGGCGGAACGAGGCGCGCAGGTGCTCGTCGAGCAGGGTCACGTCGCTGCTCAGCGCGCTGTCGTTCGGCTCGGCGGCCAAGTCCCACTGGTGGTCGAGCACCACGTGCGAGAGCGGCCGGGACCGCAGCTCGGCCAGCATCTCGGCCTGGACCGCGGCCGTCGTCTGCACACCGGGATGCAGGTCGTGCCAGCGGGTCACCGGCAGCGCCGCCGTGGCGAATGGCAGTGCCTGGTCGGCGATCAAGATCTTGTCGTGGCGGCCGAGCCCGAAGTAGATGCGCTGGCCCGGGCCGCCGTGCGCCAGGAGGTAGCGGGCGACGGCCATCCGGTCGTCGTCGAGCCGCAGGCAGACCAGCCGCGGCACGCTCCGGTCCTGGCACAGCGCCCACGCCTCGCCGGCCCAGCGTTCGGGTCGCGGCGCCGCCAGCACGGCGAGGCCGGCGGCAGCACCGATCGCCGTGCCCAGGCGGCGCCAGCGCCGGTCGGTGAGCGTCGCCAAACCGGCGCAGAGCAGCAGGATGGAGACCAGCAGCGACGGCCCCATGTGCAGGCTCGACACCCGGACCAGTCCCTTGGCGATGAACAGCACGTCGAGCACGGCGAGGAAGCGGAACAGCGTGAGGGCGGCGGGCAGATCGGCGCCGCGCCGACCGAGCCGACCGGCCCGGGCCTCGCGAACGACGGCCCACGCCGCCACCGCCACCGGCGCAAAGACGCCGAACGGCAGCAGCAGGCCGAGCGAGCGGAACTGCACCGCCTTGCCCAGGGCCTCGGCCAGGGCGGGGAAAGGCAGTGCCCGGACGCGCGGGTAGACGAGGAACGGGATCTCGACGAGGTCGCGGTACAGGTCCGCTGCGGGCACCGCGCAGCCCAGCCAGGCGAGCACGGGCAGCAGCGGCAGGGCCGACGCGACGGCGAAGGCCCGCGCCGGCGACCAGGGGCGTGCGCCGACGCTGCGCCGGGCCCACCGGTCGTCGGCGAGGAAGGCGGCGCAGGCGAGCAGCGTGTAGGCGCCGATGTCGTGGCGAAACAGCGCCGTGGCGGCGACGGCGAGGCCGGCCGCCACGGCCCAGCAGCGGCTTCTCTGCACGGCTGCGCGGTGCAGGGCGAGAACGGCGAGCAGCGCCAGTGCCAGCGCCGGGAACAGCACCACGCCGTAATTCTTCAGGTGGACCAGAAGCGCCAGCACCAGCAGTGAACCGAGCGCCGCGACGGTGATGCGGCCGAAGTTCAGCAGGAGCAGGAACGAGGTGCCGACGATGGCCGACTTGACCACCGCGTCGGCGAGGCGCTCGACGATCGCGTACTCCCCGAACAGCTGGAACAGCGCCGCGGTGGCGTAGAAGCCGCCCGGGCTGTAGAGGGTGAAGAAGTCGCGGTAGGGCACGTCGCCGTGCAGCACACGCTCGGCGCCGACGAGCGCCAGGCCCTCGTCGTAGACGCCGACGCCGGCGTCCATCGACGCGAGCTGGACGACCAGGCTGACGGCAAGCAGCGCCAGAAGCAGCGTGCCCGCCGGTCGGGACACCGCGGAGGGGAGGACGGGGGTCGCCATGGGTGCAACGCGGAGCGGCCGCGGCCGCTCGATGCCGACGCTGCATCACGAGCCAGCCGAAGCGCCGATTGTCCTTGACATGAACCGCGTCGTCGTCTCGACCGGATCGGCCGCAAGACAGTGATCCGGGAATTGCACACGTCGTCGCTCCCTGGCCCTGGATCGAGGCGCCGAGGCGAGAACCGCCACCGTAGACTCTCCGCCGCCATGCGAGCCAGCCGCCTCGATCCCGCCCGCCGCCTGGCTGGCCGCCGTGCCGCCCGATGCGCCGCCCTGTCGGCGGTGCTGTGCGCCGGCGCGATGCTGACCGGTTGCGCCGGGCTCGTCGACCGGCCCGCAGACACCGCCCCGGCCCCCCTTGCGCCGGCCTGGTACGCGACGCTGCCCCACGGCGGCACGCTCGACGAGCTGTCGCGCTGGTGGTCGCAGTTCGACGATCCGCTGCTCGGCCGCCTCGTCGAGGCGAGCCAGGCGGCGAGCCCGTCGATCGCCAGCGCCGCCGCGCGCATCGCCGACGCCCGCGCCACCCGGGCCGGGGCCGGCGCCGCCCTGCTGCCTGCGCTCGACGCCACCCTGAGCGCCGGGCGCGGCCGCCCCGACGTGAGCGTGCCGATCGGCAGCAGCCGCAGCGCCGGATTGCAGGCGAGCTGGGAGCTCGACCTGTTCGGCCGCAACCGCGCCGGCCGCGACGCCGCCGAGGCGCGCCTGCTCGGCACCACGGCGACGTGGCACGACGCCCGCGTCGCCGCCGCCGCCGAGACCGCCAACCAGTACGTGACGCTGCGCGCCTGCGAAGCCCGGCTGGTGCAGGCGCGGATCGACGCCGACTCGCGGGCCGAGACGGCGCGCCTCACCGACCTCAGCATGCGCGCCGGCTTCGAGTCGCCGGCCAACGCCGCGCTCAGCCGCGCCAGCGCGGCGCAGGCGCTGCTCACCGTCAAGCAGACCGGCGAGCAATGCGAGCAGGGCGTGAAGGCGCTGGTGGCGCTCACGGCGCTGGCCGAGCCCGACCTGCGTGCGCTGCTGGCGCCGGCCGCGGCGCGCCTGCCCGAGCCGGCGGCGATCGCCGTACCGAGCGTGCCGGCGGCGGCGCTGGCGCAGCGGCCCGACGTGTTCGCGCGCGGCCGCGACGTTGCCGCGGCGAGCGCCGACGTGGCCGTGGCCGACGCCGCGCGCCTGCCGCGCATCACGCTGGCCGGCAGCGTCGGCACGGCGCGCTACGAATCGGCGCCCGGCACCTTCAGCGGCTCGACCTGGAACCTCGGCCCGGTCTCGGTGAGCCTGCCGGTCTTCGACGCCGGCGCCCGCCGCGCCGACGCCGTCGCCGCGCGGGCCCGCTACGACGCGGCGGCGAGCAACTACGCGGCGACCTTGGGCAACGCCGTGCGCGAGGTCGAATCGGCGCTGATCACCCTGCAGGGCACGGCCGGCCGCCGCGCCGACGCCCAGACCGCCGCCGACAACTTCGAGGTCTCGACCCGCGCCACCGAAGCCCGCTACCGCAGCGGCTTCGGCACGCTGTTCGAGCTCGAAGAAGCCCGGCGCAGCGCCCTCATCGCCCAGAACGCGCTGATCGACCTGCGCCGCGAGCGCGTTGCCGCCTGGATCACGCTCTACCGCGCCCTCGGCGGCGGCTGGAGCGATGCCGACGCCGACCGGCTCGCCCACGCCGACGGCGCCGTGCCGGCATCGCGATGAGGTTCGCACCGAGCCCGCGCCGGCTGGCCGCCGGTGCCTGCGCCGCGGCGCTGCTGGCCGCGCTCGGCACCGGCCTGCGCGTCGACGCCGCCGACGAAAAGCGGGCCGCCGTCAAGCCGGCGCTGAGCGTCGTCGTGACCCAGCCGCAGCGCGGCACCGTGCCGCTGCGCATCACCGCCAACGGCAACGTCGCGGCGTGGCAGGAAGCGAGCATCGGCACGGAGGCGAACGGTCTTCGCCTCGCCGACGTGCGGGTCAACGTCGGCGACGTCGTCGTCAAGGGCCAGACGCTCGCCACCTTCGCCACCGAGACCTCGCAGGTCGACCTGGCACAGACGCGCGCCGCCGTCGCCGAGGCCGAGGCGACGCTGGCCGAAGCCCACGCCAACGCCGACCGGGCGAAGAGCCTGCAGGCGACCGGCGCGCTCAGCGAGGCGACGATCAGCTCCTACCTCACCGCCGAGCGCACGGCCAGGGCCCGGCTCGACGCGCAGCGCGCCGTCGTGCAGGCGAGCCAGCTGCGCGCGCGCCAGACCGCCGTGCTCGCGCCCGACCAGGGCGTGATTTCGGCGCGCAGCGCCACCGTGGGCGCCGTCCTGCCGGCCGGCCAGGAGCTGTTCCGCATGATCCGCCAGGGCCGGCTCGAGTGGCGCGGCGAAGTGGCATCGGCCGAGCTCGGCCTGATCAAGCCGGGCATGAAGGTCGCGGTCACGCCGGCCGGCACCGGCGCCGCAGCGATCGTCGGCAGGGTGCGAATCGTCGCCCCGACCGTCGACCCGGCGACGCGGCTGGGACTCGTCTACGTCGACCTGCCGTCGCCCGGCAGCGCCCGCGCCGGCATGTTCGCGCGCGGCGAGTTCGAAGTCGGCAGCAGCAGCGCCTTGCTCCTGCCGCAGAGCGCGGTGCAGCTGCGCGAGGGCTTCAGCTATGTGTTCACGGTCGGTCCCGACAACAAGGTGACGCAGGCCAAGATCGCCGTCGGCCGACGCGTCGACGAGCGCATCGAAGTCACCGGCGGGCTCGACCCGCAGGCGCGCGTCGTCGCCGCCGGCGGCGGCTTCCTGACCGACGGCGACACGGTTCGAGTCGTCGCCGCGCCCGCGCCGGCGCCGGCCAGCGCCGCCCGACCGACGCCGTGAACGTCTCCGCCTGGTCGATCCGCAACCCGATCCCCGGGGTGCTGCTCTTCATCATGCTCACGCTCGTCGGCATGGTGAGCTTTCGCGGCATGAAGATCCAGAACTTCCCCGACATCGACCTGCCGACGGTCACCGTCTCGGCCGCGCTGCCCGGCGCCTCGCCGGCCCAGCTCGAGACCGAGGTGGCGAGGAAGATCGAGAACCAGGTCGCCACGCTGCAGGGCGTCAAGCACATCTACACCACGGTGCAGGACGGCAGCTCGATCACCACGGTCGAGTTCCGGCTCGAAAAGCCGACCCAGGAAGCCGTCGACGACGTGCGCGCCGCCGTCGCGCGGGTGCGATCCGACCTGCCGACGGACCTGCGCGACCCGGTCGTCGCCAAGGTGGAGGTGTCGGGCTCGCCGATCCTCACCTACACCGTGGCCTCGGGCCGCATGGACGACGAGGCGCTGTCGTGGTTCGTCGACGACCAGGTCACGCGCAGCCTGCTTTCGGTGCGTGGCGTCGGCGCCGTCTCGCGCGTCGGCGGCGTCACGCGCGAGGTGCGCGTCGAGCTCGACCCGGCGCGGCTGCAGGCGCTGAACGCGACCGCCGCCGACATCTCGCGCCAGCTGTTCCAGACGCAGCGCGAAGGCGCCGGCGGCCGCACCGACCTCGGCGGCGCGGAGCAGTCGGTGCGCACCATCGCCACGGTGCAGTCGGCGGCCGAGCTGGCGCGCCTGGAGGTGACGCTGAGCGACGGCCGCCGGGTCCGCCTCGACCAGGTCGCCAGCGTCGGCGACACGACGGCGGAGCGGCGCTCGATTGCGCTGCTCAACGGCAGGCCGGTGGTCGGCTTCGAGGTCGTGCGCACCCGTGGCGCCGGCGAGACCGAGGTCGCGGCCGGGGTCAGGAAGCAGCTCGAGGTGCTGAAGGCGGCGCACCCGGAGATCAGCGTCGTCGAGGCGTTCAACTTCGTCGACCCGGTGCAGGAGAACTACAAGGGCTCGATGACGCTGCTGTTCGAGGGCGCCCTCCTCGCCGTGCTCGTCGTCTGGCTGTTCCTGCGCGACTGGCGCGCCACGCTGGTGGCGGCGACCGCGCTGCCGCTCTCGATCATTCCGACGTTCTGGCTCATGTCGCTGCTCGGCTTCACGCTCAACGGCGTGACGCTGCTCGCGCTCTCGCTCATCGTCGGCATCCTGGTCGACGACGCCATCGTCGAGATCGAGAACATCATGCGGCACCTGCGCATGGGCAAGACGCCGTTCGCGGCCGCGATGGAAGCGGCCGACGAGATCGGCCTGGCCGTCATCGCCACGACGTTCACGCTGATCGCGGTGTTCCTGCCCACCGCCTTCATGAGCGGCGTGGCCGGCAAGTTCTTCGTCCAGTTCGGCTGGACGGCGGCCATCGCCGTCTTCATCTCGCTGGTGGTCGCGCGCCTGCTCACGCCGATGATGTCGGCCTACGTGCTGAAGGTGCCGAGGAAGGAGTTCGTCGAGGGGCGCTGGATCGAGCTCTACATGCGCTGGGTGCGCAGCTGCCTGCGCCACCGCGTGTGGACGACGCTCGCCGCCGCGCTCTTCTTCGTCGGCTCGCTGGCGCTGGTGCCGCTGCTGCCCACCGGCTTCATCCCGCCCGATGACCTGTCGCAGACGCAGGTGTCGATCGAGCTGCCGCCGGGCGCCACCTTCGCCCAGACGCTGGCCAGCGCCGAGGCCGCGCGCGAGATCGTGGCGAAGAACCCGTACGTCAGGCTCGTCTACACGGCCGTCGGCGGCGGCGCCGCCGGCTCGAATCCGTTCGAGCAGGGCGGCTCGCCCGAGGTGAGGAAGGCGACGCTCACGATCAACATGACGCCGCGCGCGGAGCGTCGCGGCCTCAGGAAACAGGCGGTCGAGCAGCAGCTGCGCGAGGCGCTCGGCGTGCTGCCGGGCGCGCGCATCAAGGTCGGCCTCGGCAGCGCGAGCGAGAACTACGTGCTGGTGCTGTCGGGCGAGGACGGCCAGACGCTGCGCAGCCACGCCCGGCTCGTCGAGCAGGAGCTGCGCACGCTGCCGGGCATCGGCAACGTCGTCTCGACCTCGAGCCTGGTGCGGCCGGAGCTCATCGTGCGGCCCGACTCGGCGCGCGCCGCCGACCTCGGCGTCACCTCGGCGGCGATCGCCGACACGCTGCGCATCGCCACCGCCGGCGACTACGAGCAGGGCCTGGCCAAGCTCAACCTCTCGCAGCGCCAGGTGCCGATCGTCGTCAGGCTGCCGGCCGAGGCGCGCACCGACCTCGACCTGCTTTCGCGCCTGGCCGTGCCCGGCGCGCGCGGCCCCGTGATGCTCGGCAACGTGGCCACGCTGTCGATCGACAGCGGCCCGGCGCAGATCGACCGATACGATCGCCTGCGCAACATCAACATCGAGATCGAGCTCAACCAGCAACCGCTCGGCGAGGTGGAAAAGCAGGCGCTGGCCCTGCCGAGCCTGAAGAACCTGCCGGCCGGCGTGGCCCAGACGACCGTCGGCGACGCCGAGGCGATGGGCGAGCTCTTCAGCAGCTTCGGCCTGGCCATGCTCACGGGCGTGGCCGCCATCTACATCGTGCTGGTGCTGCTGTTCAAGGACTTCGTGCAGCCGGCGACGATCCTGGTGGCGCTGGTGCTCTCCATCCCCGGCGCCTTTCTCGCGCTCTTCCTGACCCACACGGCGTTGTCGATGCCGTCGATGATCGGTCTCATCATGCTGATGGGCATCGCCACCAAGAACTCGATCCTGCTCGTCGAGTACGCGATCATGGCCCGGCGCGACCGTGGCATGAGCCGGATGGACGCCCTGCTAGACGCCTGCCACAAGCGGGTGCGGCCGATCGTCATGACCACCATCGCCATGGGCGCAGGCATGATGCCGATCGCGCTCGGCATCGGCGCCGACCCGAGCTTTCGGGCGCCGATGGCGATCGTCGTCATCGGCGGCCTGATCACCTCGACGTTCCTGAGCCTGCTCGTCGTCCCGGTCGTCTTCACCTTCGTCGACGATGGCGTGCAGTGGCTGAAGCGGCTGTCCGGCCGGCGTCGGCCGGTTCCCGCGGAGGCACATTGAAGATGACCCAGATCCTGCTCGTCAACGGGCCCAACCTCAACCTGCTCGGCACGCGCGAGCCGGCCACCTACGGCGCCGCCACGCTTGCCGAAGTGGAGGCCGCGTGCCGTGAAGAGGGCCGCACGCTGGGCCTGGAGGTCACGACCTTCCAGAGCAACCACGAAGGCGCGTTGATCGACCGCATCCATGCCGCCCGCGGCGAAGGCGTGCGCTGCATCGTCATCAACCCGGGCGCCTTCACGCACACCAGCGTCGCCCTGCGCGACGCCCTGGCCGGCGTCGCCCTCCCCTTCATCGAGGTCCACCTGAGCAACGTGCACGGGCGCGAGCCGTTCCGACACCATTCCTACCTCTGCGACATCGCCGCCGGCGTCATCGTCGGGCTCGGCCCCATCGGCTACCGGCTCGCGCTGCGCGCCGCCGCCGAGATCGTGCAGCGGGAGGCCGCGTTGTGAGGGTGCCCGCGGCCGACGCCGAGTTCCTGATGCGCGACACCACGTCGCACCCGCCGGCCTGCACGCCGCAGTACAAGACCAGCGTGCTGCGCAGCCCGCGCCTGGCGCCGATCTCGCTGCAGCAGTCGCTCTCCGAAGTGACGGCGCCGGTGTTCCGCGCCGACGAGCTCGGCCCGCAGGACCACGACCTCATCCTCAACTACGCCAGGACCGGCCTGCCCGTCGGCGAGCGCATCGTCGTCCATGGCTACGTGCACGACCAGCTCGGCCGGCCGCTGAAGAACGCCCTGGTCGAGGTCTGGCAGTGCAACGCCAGCGGCCGCTACCGCCACAAGCGCGACCAGTACATCGGCGCCCTCGACCCCAACTTCGGCGGCTGCGGCCGCATGCTCACCGACGAGAACGGCTACTACGCCTTTCGCACCATCAAGCCGGGGCCCTACCCGTGGCGCAACCGCGTCAACGACTGGCGGCCGGCGCACATCCACTACAGCGTCTCGGCCGACGGCTGGGTCCAGCGCCTCGTCACGCAGATGTACTTCGAGGGCGACCCGCTCATCCGCAGCTGCCCCATCCTCGGCGTGGCGCCGAGCGAGGAGCAGATCCGCGGCCTCATCGCGCTGCAGGACCTCGGCGCCTTCGTCCAGCTCGACAGCCGCGCCTACCGCTTCGACATCGTGCTGCGCGGCCAGCGGGCGACGCTGTTCGAGAACCACGTGCAAGGCAGTGCCCCCACGCTTGCCGCTGACGCGGCGGCGCTGCCCCCCGCGGGGGTGCGGCCCGCCTTGGGGCGGCCCGGCGTCGGTCCGGTCGGAGGTGCCGCATGAGCCATGTGTTCAGTGCCCCGGGCGGCAGCGAGCTCGTCGTGCGCCGGGAGACCGCCTCGCAGACCGCCGGCCCGTACGTCCACATCGGCCTGGCGCCGCAGGCCGCCGGCTTCGACATCTTCGCGAACAACTTCGGCCCGGTCCTAGTGACGGAGGCCACGAAGGGCGAGCGCATCCGCATCGAGGGCCGCGTGTTCGACGGCATCGGCACGGTCCTGAAAGACGTGCTGATCGAGATCTGGCAGGCCAACGCCGAGGGCAAGTACGCGCACCCCGGCGACCGCCAGCCCGGCAAGGCGATCGACCCGGCATTCCGCGGCTGGGGCCGGGCCTGCACCGACTTCGAGACCGGCGTCTACGCCTTCGAGACGATCAAGCCAGGGCCGGTCGAGGGCCGCAACGGCCGCGTCATGGCGCCGCACGTCAACGCCTGGATCGTCGCCCGCGGCATCAACCTCGGCCTGAACACGCGCATCTATTTCGCCGACGAGGCCGAGGCCAACGCGAAGGACCCGGTGCTCAACCTCATCGAGTGGGAAGCGCGCCGGACGACACTGGTCGCCGCGCAGATCGCGGCGCCGGGCGCCGGCGCCGTCGCGACTTACCGCTTCGACATCCGGCTACAGGGCGCGGGGGAGACCGTGTTCTTCGACGTCTAAGACAACGTCAGCTCGTGAGGCAGGAGCGGGCGCGCTCACCTTTCCACGCCGAGCTCGACCAGCACGAAGGCGTCGTCCTCGGCGATCTCGCGCAGCGAATCGAAGCGGCCCGAGGCGCCGCCGTGGCCGACCTCGAGGTTGATCTTCAACAGCAACGGGTTCGCATCGGTCTTCAGCGTGCGCAGCCTGGCCACGTACTTGGCCGGCTCCCAGTACGCGACCTGGCTGTCGTTGAGGCCGGTGCGGACCAGCATCGACGGGTATGCGCCCGGCTTCAGGTTGTCGTAGGGGCTGTAGGCGCGCATCCAGGCGTATTGCGCCGGCAGCTTGGGGTTGCCCCACTCGAGGAACTCGCCGGTGGTCAGCGGCAGCGTCTCGTCGAGCATGGTGTTGATCACGTCGACGAACGGCACTTCGGTGACGACGGCGCGAAACAGCTCGGGTCGCCGGTTCACGACGGCGCCCATCAGCAGGCCGCCGGCGCTCGCGCCCTGAATGGCGAGCTGCGACGGGGTGGTCGTGCCGCGTGCGAGCAGCGCCTCGGCGCAGGCGATGAAGTCGGTGAAGGTGACCGCCTTGGTCGCCATCTTCGCCGCCTCGTACCAGGTCTTGCCGAGGTCGCCGCCGCCGCGGATGTGGGCGATGGCGAAGATCACGCCGCGATCGAGCAGGGAGACGCGCGTCTGCGAGAACGTCGGGTCGATCGGGATGCCGTAGCTGCCGTAGCCGTAGAGCAGCAGCGGCTGCGGCCCGGCCTGGCGCAGGTCGCGGCGCCAGACGAGCGAGATCGGCACCTGCGTGCCGTCGGCCGCGCGCGCCATCACGCGCTCGCTGGCGTAGAGCGCCGGGTCGTAGCCGGGAACGGGCTGGCGCTTGCGGAGCAAGCGCTCGCGGCTGGCGAGGTCGTAGTCGTAGGTCGACGCCGGCGTGGTCATCGAGGTGAACACGAAGCGCAGCGTCGTCGCCTCGAACTCGGCGTTGGCCGTGGTGTGGACACTGAACGCGGCCTCGTCGAAGACCACCCGGTGGTCGCCGCCGCGCTCGAGATCGAACACGCGCAGCTCGAGGCTGCCGCGCACGCGCTCGGTGAGCACCATGTGGCCCGAAAACAGGTCGAGGTCCTCGAGCATCACGTCGTCGCGGGCGGCGATGAGCTCCTCGGCCCGGGCGATGTCGGGCCGGCGGTCGTCGAGGCGCACCAGCCGGAAATTGCGGCCGGTGTCGTTGATGCGCACGTAGAAGGCGTTGCCGCGGTGCTCGAGGTGGTACTCGATGTCGGCACGGCGCGGCATGACGGTGCGCCAGGTGGCGGCCGCGCCGCTCGCGTCGGTCGCACCGGTCGCGTCGGCGTCGACGACGCGGACCTCGGTCGAGTCCTTGCTCTCGACCACGAGGGTGACGAAGCGCTCGTCGCGGGTCTTGGCGACGCCGATGTCGAAGAGCTCGTCGGTCTCCTCGTAGAGCAGGACGTCGGCGGCCGCCGGCGCGACGGCGTCGTGGCGCCAGAGCCGGCTCGAGCGCTTGCTCGCGTCCATCGTCGTGTAGTAGAGCGTGCGGCTGTCGTTGGCCCAGGTCGCCGACGAGACCTCGGCCACCTTCCAGGCGTCGTCGGCGCCGGTGCCGAGGTCGCGCACGCGCAGCACGAAGTCGCGCCCGCCGGTGAAGTCGGCGCTGTACGCCATGCGGGCGCCGTCGCGGCTCACCGCGGCCAGGCCGAGGCGCAGGAATGCCTTGCCGCGGGCCAGCTCGTTCAGGTCGAGCAGGGTCTCGTCACGGCCGTCGGGGTCGAAGCCGCGCTCCGGGCCGACGGCGCGTCGGCGCAGCAGCCGGGCGTACTGCTCGCCCTCGGCGGTGCGGGTGGAGTACCACCACCCACCCTTGCGGTAGGGCACCGAGTCGTCGTCCTGCTGGATGCGGCCGAACATCTCCTGGTAGAGCGTTTCCCCGAGCGCGGCGTGCGGCGCGAACCAGGCGTCGGCGTAGGCGTTCTCGGCCTTCAGGTAGGGCAGCGTGCGCGGGTCGTCGCGGTGGCGCAGCCAGAACCAGTCGTCGCTGCGGCGGTCGCCGTGGACGGTGACGTCGCGGGCCTCGCGGGGTGCGACGGGCGCTTGCGGTGCGTTCTGCGCGTGGGTCATGGGTGCGGCGATGAAGCCGAGAAGCAGGAGTAAAGAAAATCGCGATCGCACGGACGGTCGGGGGCGGTGTGGCCGCATTTTCCTCCGCCTTCGGGAGCGTCGATTGGGAGCGTCGATTGCTCGGCGGCCGTTCCACTTTCCTGCGAGCGCCCATGCCCCCTGACCTCGATCTCGGCGACCTGCGCCGCGTCACGCCGATCGACTCCGGCTTCGGGCTCGGCCGCGGCAAGCCGGTCGACCGCCACTACATCGAGGACTTCCTGCAGCGCCACGCCGGCGACATCCGCGGCCGTGTGCTCGAAGTGGCTGAAGACGCCTACACGCAGCGCTTCGGCGCTGACCGGGTCGAGCACAGCGACATCCTTCATGTCGACGACTCGAACCCGCGCGCCACGCTCGTCGGCGACCTGGGCAGCGCCAACGACCTGCCGGCCGACACCTTCGACTGCTTCGTCTGCACCCAGACGTTGACCTACATCTACGACGTGCAGCAGGCGGTGGCGACGATCCACCGCATCCTCAAGCCCGGCGGCGTGCTGCTCGCCACCGTGCCGGGCATCAGCCAGATGAGCCCCTACGACCGCGACCGCTGGGGCGAGTACTGGCGCTTCACCGCGCAGTCGCTCGGGCGGCTGCTCGGCGAATCGTTCGGCAGCGACCAGGTCGAGGTCGAGGCCTACGGCAACGTGCTCACCTCGACCGCCTTCCTGCAGGGCCTGTGCACCGACGATCTGCGCCGGGACGAGCTCGACCACCGCGACCAGCGCTACCAGATGCTCATCGCCGGGCGGGCGGTCAAGCGCTGAGGCTCGCCGGTCGCGTCGCTTCGGGCGGGGGCACGCTTGCTATCGTCCGCCCAGCCAGAACGCCGAAAGTGCCGATGCAACCCGTCATCACGAGCCTGCTCGACACCGATCTCTACAAGTTCACCATGTGGCAGGCGATGCTGCATCGCCACCCCGAGACGCAGGCCGAGTACACCTTCGTGTGCCGCAACGCGCCGCTCTATCCCTTGGCCGAGCTCGTGGCCGACCTCGACCGCGAGCTCGACGCGCTCTGCGCCCTGCACTTCCTGCCCGACGAGCTGACCTACCTCGCGTCGCTCCGCTTCATCCGCTCCGACTTCGTCGACTTCCTTCGCATCTTCCGGTTCCAGCGCGACTTCATCACCGCCCGCGCCGCGGCCGACGGCGTGGGGCTGGAGATCGTCGCCAGCGGGCCGCAGGTGCACGTGATGGCGTTCGAGATCTTCGTCCTCGCGATCGTCAACGAGCTCTACTTCCGCCGCTTCGACGCGGCCGCGGCCATCGCCGAAGGGCGCCGCCGGCTCGACGCCAAGATCGAGCGCCTGCGCGCCTTCGAGCGCCAGCCGAAGCGGGCCACGCCGTTCGAGTTCTTCGACTTCGGCGTGCGCCGGCGCTTCTCGGGCGAGTGGCACCGCGAGGTGCTGACCACGCTCAAGCGCGAGGTGCCGCAGTTCTTCAAGGGCGCCTCCGACGTGCTGTTCGCGCGCGACCTCGGCCTGGTGCCCATCGGCACCATGGCGCACGAGTACCTGCAGACCTTCCAGACGCTCGGCGTGCGCCTGCGCGACTTCCAGCGCGCCGCGCTCGAAAGCTGGGTCCAGGAGTACCGCGGCGATCTCGGCACGGCGCTCACCGACGTCGTCGGCATGGACGCCTTCCTGGCCGACTTCGACCTCTACTTCGCCAAGCTCTTCGACGGCCTGCGCCACGACTCGGGTGATCCGTTCGTGTGGGGCGAGAAGGCGCTCGCCCATTACGCGAAGCTGCGCATCGACTCGCGAACAAAGCGGCTCGTCTTCTCCGACGGGCTCGATTTCGACAAGGCCTTCGCGCTGTACCACCACTTCGCCGACCGGGCGCCGTGCGGCTTCGGCATCGGCACCAACCTCACCAACGACATGGGGCTGAAGACGCTGCACATCGTCATGAAGCTCACCCATGCGAATCGCCAGCCGGTGGCCAAGCTCTCCGACAGCCCGGGCAAGCTGCTTTGCGACGACCTGACCTTCCTCGCCTACCTGCGCCAGGTATTCGACGTGCCCGCGTGATCCCTCCTTCACATCCCGGCGGGACCCTGCCTGCAGCGGCCGCCGCCGTGAAGATGGCAGCGAAGAAGCGTTGGCGGTGAACGGGCGGCGGGCGCTGCTCGTCTTCTTCGGCTTTGCCGCCGGAGCGGCCCCGGCGCTGGCGCTCGCGCCGGCACCGTATGAACCGGGCCGCCGGTCGGCCGACGGCATCGGCAAGCGCTACCTCGGGCGCGAGATTGCGCAGGTGATGGGCTGGCAAGGCGCCGCCTGGCTCGAGCGCGAGGAGCGTGACAGGGAAGAGCGCACCGACCTGCTCGTCGCGGCCCTCGGCCTGCGCCCGGGCGACGTGGTCGCCGACGTCGGCGCCGGCACCGGCTACATCAGCCGCCGCCTGGCCGCCGTGGTCGGGCCGCAGGGCCGCGTCGATGCGGTCGACGTTCAGCCGGAGATGATCCGCATGCTGACCGAGCAGGCGCGCCGCGCCGGCCTCTCGCAGATCAAGCCGGTGCTCGGCACGGGCAGCGACGTCCGGCTGCCGCCGGCCAGCGTCGACCTGGCGCTGATGGTCGACGTGTACCACGAGCTCGAGTTTCCCTTCGAGGTGCTGGCGAGCGTCGTCCGGGCGCTCAAGCCCGGTGGCCGCGTCGTCTTCGTCGAGTACCGCGCCGACGATCCGGCCGTGCCGATCAAGCCGCTGCACACGATGAGCGTGGCTCAGATTCGGCGCGAGGCGGCGGCTCACCCGCTCGCCTTCGAGCGCGTCATCGACACGCTGCCCCTGCAGCACATCGTCGTCTTTCGCAAGCGCTAGCAAGACCCGCCTGCCGCGGCGCGTCGTTTGCCGGTGACGTGCACAGCCAAGGAGGCCACGATGAGCGAGCAGAACACCACTTCCCCGACGGACGAACCGACGGGGCACTACGGCCCCGGCTACGGCGAGAAGAACGCGCCCGAAGGCCATGCCATGCCGGCGACAACGCCCTCGACCGTCGCCGACGACATCGCGTCGAAGCCCCCGGTCGATCCGCCGGAGCCCGATGCCCCGGAGAGCGAGAAGGCGGCGCTCGTGTTCGAGCGCTCCTGACTCCAGGCAATCGCCCCGGCCGTACCGGGCCGGCGAGGCGGCTGTATATTTGTACAGCCAAATGCAACTTCAACAAAAGCTGGCGATCCTCGCCGACGCTGCCAAGTACGACGCCTCGTGCGCCTCGAGCGGCACGACCCAGCGCAATTCCATCGGTGGCGCCGGCATCGGCTCGACCGAGGGGTCGGGCATCTGCCACAGCTACGCGCCCGACGGTCGGTGCATCTCGCTGCTGAAGATCCTGTTCACGAACTTCTGCACGTACGACTGCCTGTACTGCGTGAACCGGGTCTCGAGCAATGTGCCGCGTGCCCGCTTCTCGGTCGACGAGGTGGTCCGGCTCACGCTCGACTTCTACCGCCGCAACTGCATCGAGGGGCTGTTCCTCAGCTCCGGGATCATCCAGTCGCCCGACTACACGATGGAGCGCGTGGTCGAGGTCGCTCGCGTGCTGCGCGAGGAGCACGACTTCCGCGGCTACATCCACCTGAAGACGATTCCCGAGGCGAGCCCGGACCTGCTCGCCCGCGCCGGTCGATACGCCGACCGGCTCAGCATCAACATCGAGCTGCCCACGGTGCAGGGTCTGGCCGAACTGGCGCCGGAGAAAGACGGCGCTGCCATCCGCCGCTCGATGGCGCGCCTGCGCGTGCACATCGACGAAGCCAGGCAGGCTTCGCTGCCGCGGCCGGCCACCTCGCAGATTATGCTGCCGCCAAAGCGCGCCAAGGCGCCCCGCTTCGCGCCAGCGGGGCAGAGCACGCAGATGATCGTCGGCGCCGACTCCGCCAGCGACGGCACCATCCTCAGCGCCAGCGCCATGCTGTACGGCTCCTACCGGCTCAAGCGCGTGTACTACTCGGCCTTCAGTCCCATTCCCGACGCCGCCCGATCGCTGCCGCTGCGGGCGCCGCCGATGGTGCGCGAGCACCGGCTCTACCAGGCCGACTGGCTCATGCGCTTCTACGGTTTCGCGCACGACGAGATCGTCGCCGGCGAGCAGGGCATGCTTTCGCTCGACATCGACCCGAAGCTGGCCTGGGCGCTCGCTCACCGCGAGCAGTTCCCCGTCGACCTCAACCGGGCGGCCAAGGAAATGCTCTTGCGCGTGCCGGGCCTCGGCGCCAAGGCGGTTGGCCGGCTCGTGCAGACCCGCCGCGTGCGGCGCCTGCGCGCCGCGGACCTCGCGCGGCTGCACGTGCCGCTGGCCAAGGTGCTGCCGTTCGTGGAGCTCGCCGACCACCGCCCGGGCCGGTCGCTCACCGCGGCCGACCTGCGCGAGCGGCTCACGCGGCGACCTGCGGCCTCGGCCCAGGCCTCGCTGTTCGGCGACGACCTCGCGGCCGTTGCGGTCGCCTGATCCGGTAAGGCCAGGGCCGTGGGCAGCGGCGGCGACACGGTCCGTTCCGTCATGCTGTCCAGCGCCACCGACCTGGCCGGCTTTCGGCAGACGTGCCGGTCGCTGTGGTCGCAGCAGGTCGCGCCCGAGCGCGTGAGCTGGCACGCGGCCGACGACGACGAGGCCGATCTGTTCCAGGACGCGGCGGCGCCGAACACGTCGCCCTCCCCGCCCGCTTCGACCGAGCCGGCGCCACCCGTGCACGTGCCGGCGGCCTACCTTCCGCTGGCCGAGAGCGTCGTCCTGCACAGCGATGCCGGACGCTTCGGCCTGCTCTACCGGCTGCTCTGGCGCCTGCAGGTCGAGCCCGGCCTGCGTGCCGACCCGCTCGATGCCGACTGGGTCGAGGCAGGGCACATGGCTCAGGCCGTGCGCCGGGACATGCACAAGATGAAGGCCTTCGTGCGCTTTCGGACGGTCGCACGCGGCCCGGACGAAGCCCCGCTGCACGTCGCCTGGTTCGAGCCCGAGCACCACATCGTCGAAGCGACGGCGCCCTTCTTCGCGCGCCGTTTCACCGCCATGCACTGGGCGATCCTCACACCCGAGCGCAGCGTGCGCTGGGACGGGGAGACGCTCGCCTTCGGGCCCGGCGGCCGGCGTGACGAAGCGCCGCCCGCCGATGCCGGCGAGGCGCTCTGGCTGACCTACTACGAGAACATCTTCAATCCGGCACGCCTGAAGCTCAAGATGATGCAAAAGGAAATGCCCCGGCGCTACTGGCACAACCTGCCCGAGGCGCAACTGATCGAGCCGCTGACGGCGCGCGCCGCAGAAAGGAGCCACCACATGATCGAACGAGAGCCGGCCGACCCGGCCCGCCGCGTCCCCACCCGGCCGCAGCCCGCGCCGGGTCACGTCGAGACGCCCGGCGGCGACACGCCGCGCACCTTGCCTGCGCTGCGCGAGGCGCTCGAGCGATGCCGCGAATGCCCGATCGGCGAACACGCCACCCAGGCCGTGCCGGGCGAGGGCCTGAAGCACGCGCCGCTCATGTTCGTCGGCGAGCAGCCCGGCGACCAGGAAGACCTGCAAGGCCGGCCCTTCGTCGGTCCGGCAGGACAGCTCTTCGCGCGCGCACTCGGCGAGCTGGCCATTCCGCGCGACAAGGTCTACATCACCAACGCCGTCAAGCACTTCAAGTTCGAGCTGCGCGGCAAGCGCCGCATCCACAAGACCCCGGCTCAACAGGAGGCCGCGGCGTGCCTGCACTGGCTCGAGAGCGAGATCGAACTGGTCGCACCGGCGCTGCTCGTCGCCCTCGGAGCGACCGCCGCACGCCAGCTCATGGGCCGCGCGGTCGCCGTGACGAAGGAGCGCGGCCAGACACTGACCCGGGCCGACGGGCGCAAGGTGCTCGTGACGCTGCACCCGTCCGCGCTGCTGCGCATGGAGCCGTCCGACAAGGATGCCGCGTACGCCGCCTGGATCGCCGACCTGCGCCATGCGGCTGCTCACTTCGCGGCGTTCGATACGGCCAAGTAAGTTTTCGAGGGGTCGGGGCCGAACCGAAACCGTCCTACAGCTGGGTCGGGTCCTTCCTGACCGGGCTTTCTCAGGCCCGGTGCTTCAATGTTTTGCTACCTCCTCCCGGCAACGATTCGAGACCTTTTCCATGACCGACACGACCCAGTCCCGCGAGCTTTTGTGGAAGCTGATCAAGGACATCAAGTTCGCGATGTTCACCACGCGGCACGGCGGCAATGGCCATCTGCATTCGCGGCCGATGACCACGCAGAACAAGACACTCGACACCGACGGCAGCCTGTGGTTTTTCATGTCGAAAAAGAGCGACCCGGTCGACGACCTGAAGGCCGAACCGTCGGTCAACCTCGCCTATGCCGACCCGTCGGCCGACACCTATGTGTCGGTCTCCGGCACCGCCGCGACGATCGAGGACCAGGCCAAGAAGAACCAGCTCTGGAGCAAGATGTCGGAAGCCTGGTTCCCCGGTGGCCCCACCGACCCCGACCTTGCCCTGGTGCAGGTCGAGATCGTTCACGCGAACTACTGGGACGTGAAGGAAAGCAAGATCGTGCAGCTGGTCGAGATGGCCAAGGCGGTGGTCACCGGCAAGCCGCCGACGATGGGCGAGCACGGCGAAGTGCGCATGCGCTGATCTGGCCTGCCCGGCGGGCTCATTTCCGGGCTTCACGCGGGCCCCGTCGGCTTACGCTGGCGTCCTCCACAGATCGGTACGACGCCATGCGCCACGCACCTTCCACGCTTCACTTCTCGCACGCGTTCCGGCCGGCCGGCTTGCCCGGCGCCATCGAGTGGGAGGAGCTGCCGTCGCTGGCGGCCCGAGTTCGCGGACGCAACGAGACCCTCGCCAGCAGTGCACCGTGGGACGCCACCCGGCCGGCCGAGCTCGACACCGTGACTGCGCCGGTTCCGTTCCGCGAGCCCTTCCAGGGCCTGGCCATCCGCGAAGTGAACGAGCCCGACATCTTTCGCCACTTCTTCGGCGGCTAAGCCGACGCGCGACGGCTGCTCGTCGTCGGTGCGGCCGTGTCGCCCGCCGCTTTCCTCGCGCCTTCGGGCGCTGCGTGTGAATTTGTAGCAGCGGCCAGGGCCGCGGCGCCACATCCGGCGGCAACATAGAGCGCGACAATCACCGGCCATTCACGGCAGGAGCACGTTGCTCGCGATGACCCCGGCGACCGACCTCGACGAAGCACCCGCCGCTGCCCTGGGCCAGGCGCCGGGCCGTGCGCTGAGCGTCGGCACGCGGTTGCGCGACTACGAGATCAGGGGCGAGATCGGCGCCAGCGCGAGCAGCATCGTCTACCTCGCCTGGGACCACTCGCTGCAACGCAAGGTCGCGCTCAAGCAGTACATGCCGGCCTCGATGGCCTCGCGCGCTGCCGGCTCCTCGGCCGTCGCCACCGAGTCGGCGCGACATGCCGACGCCTTTGCTGCAGGCCTCGAAAGCTTCGTCGACGAAGCGCGCCTGCTCGCCCGCTTCGACCACCCATCGCTGGTCAAGGTCTACCGCTTCTGGGAAGAAAGCGGCACTGCCTACGTGGTCATGCCGTTCTACGAAGGGCCGACGCTCGAGACCGCACTCGCCGAGCTCGGCCATGTGCCGAGCGAGGCCGAGCTGCGCGCCTGGTTCAAGCCGATCCTGAATGCGGTCGCGGTGCTGCACGACGGCC
The DNA here is from genome assembly GCA_964236395.1 of uncultured Rhizobacter sp. Classification (GTDB taxonomy): domain Bacteria; phylum Pseudomonadota; class Gammaproteobacteria; order Burkholderiales; family Burkholderiaceae_C; genus Schlegelella_A. The sequence continues at coordinate 5,848 of CAXSEJ010000003.1, read as the reverse complement.
AGACCTGGCACCAGAACATCGGCCCCGACGAGATCGTGCTCACGCCGATCGGCCCGGTGCTGTTCGGTTTCGGCGCTGCCACGCGCGCCACCAGCGCCGCCAGCGCCGCGAAAGTCGCCCGGGCATCGGCCCTCAAGCCGGGGTATGCGGCCATCGAGCTGTACGGCAGCGAGGCCACGACCAGCCGCGGCCCGTGGACCGACCTGTACGCGCTCGCCGCGGTGGTCTACGGCGCGATCACCGGCGAGGCGCCGGCGCCGGCGCCCGATCGGCTCGGCGACGACCAGCTGCAGCCGCTCGGCCAGGTCGCCGCCGGGCTCTACAGCGCCGGCTTCCTGGCCGCGATCGACGCCGCGCTGGCCGTCCAGCCTCATCGCCGGCCCGCCGACCAGGCGCAGTTCCGCGCCCTGATGGGCGACATCGACGCGCCTGCGCCGGTTTCGCTGGCGCCGCGTCGCGACCTGATGCAGGAGCCTTTCCTCGGCGACGGCGGACCGGGCGAAGTCACCGTCCCTGACCGGCCGCTGCTGTCGTTGCCGGCCGAGCCGGCCGCGCCGCAGGCGACGGTGCCGCCGGCCACCCGCCCGCGCGTCGCGGCGGCGCTCGTGCCGCCGGCCGTCGCCATGCTCACCGCCCCCGCCGGCCGCAACGCGCCGTCGTGGATGGGCGTGACCAGCCCGGCCCGCGTGTCGCGGCGGGCGTGGATTCCAGGCCTCGTCGCCGCGGGGGTCGCCACCGTCGCGCTGGCGCTCGTCATGCAGCTCCGTGCCGCGGCGGAGTTGCCGGCTGCACGCCCGGCGCCTGCCCTCATCCCGACGCCTCGCCCGACTCCCGCGCCGATCCTCGCGCCCCTCGTTGTGCCCGTTGTTATGCCCGTCGTCGTGCCCATGGTTGTGCCCGTCGTTATGCCGACCGACAGCGCCGTGGCGACGCCGGCCGGCGCCGCAGCCTTGGCCGCGGCGGAACGTCAGGCGCGCTGCACCGGCATATTGCAGAAGGCGTCGCTGGAGCAGATCGGCGCCGCCGAGACCGAATTCTTCAAGAGCGAATGCAAATGAGATTTCCACGCGTGGCCCTGGCAGCCATCGTCGGCCTGAGCCTGCTGGCCGGCGCCTGCACCTCCTCGCAGCCGCAGAACTTCGAGAAAGCCGCAGCCGACGCGACCGACAGCCTGCTCGCGCAGACGGGAAAGATGCCGGCCTTCCTCGCCCGCGTCGAGCGGCTGCTCGACCGCCCGGACGCCAGCGCGGCCAAGCGCAGCATCGTGCTCGACCCGATGCTCGACACCATCACCGGCCAGCAGACCGAGACCACGCTGCTGTTCGAGCGCCGCGTGACCCAGCGCATCGGCAACAACTACCCCCAGTTCCAGTTCCTGCCGTTTCAGGCGGGCAATCTCGTCAGGGCCAATTACCTGCTCACCGGCACCCTGTCGCGCGTGCCGTCGGAGCAGGGCAAGCCGACGGTCAAGCTCAGCCTCGCGCTCACCGACATGAAGACGCGCCTGGTCGTGGCCCAGGCGTCGGCACTGGCGCGCGAGGAGAACCTCGACGGCACGCCTTCGCGCTACTACAAGGACAGCCCGGTGCTGATCAAGGACAAGGTCGTCGAGGGCTACGCCCGGACCACGGCGACGGCCGTCGGCCAGCGCGCCGACCCGTACTACCTGGAGCGCATCGGCACGGCGACGGTGATCAGCGAGGCGACCTCGCTCTACAACGCCGAGCGGTACGCCGACGCGCTCGGCCAGTACCAGACGGCGCTGGCCACGCCGCAGGGCGAGCAGCTTCGGGTGCAAAGCGGCATCTACCTCAGCAACGTCAAGCTGGGCCGCACGGCGGAGGCCGAGGCCGCCTTCGGCCGCATCGTCGCGCTCGGCATCGCCTACAACGAGCTCGGCGTGAAGTTCCTGTTCCAGCCGGGCAGCGTCGACTTCTGGAGCGACCCGAAGATCAGCGGCGCCTATGCCATGTGGCTGCGCGAGATCGCACGCACGGCCGCCACGGCGGGCAGTTGCATGGCGGTGGTCGGGCACACGAGCCGGAGCGGCCCGGCGCCGGCGAACGAGGCGCTCTCGCTGCGCCGTGCGGCCTTCGTCAGGCAAAGGCTCGCCGCCGAAAAGCCCGAGCTGGCGACGCGCACGCGAGCCGAGGGCATGGGCTTTCGCCAGAACATCGTCGGCAGCGGCACCGACAACAGCTTCGACGTGCTCGACCGCCGGGTGGAGTTCAAGATCGTGCCCTGCACCTGACCCGCTGGCGCCTCGCTCCCACCACTACAGCGTCTACGTCGTCGAGCTGTCGGACGCGGCGTGGAACGTGGCCGCATTCCGGCGCGCCAATCCTGACTACGCGCATGCCAGGCCCCTCGTCTACGTCGGCATGACCGGGCTCGACCCGGACCTGCGCTTCGACCGCCACAAGGCCGGCATCCAGGCGAACCGCTTCGTGCGCGAGTTCGGCCTGCGCCTGCTGCCCTCGCTTTATGCGGTCTACAACCCGATGCCGTACCGCGGCGCCTGCGAGATGGAGGTCGAGCTCGGCATCGGCTTGCGCGAAGCGGGCTACGGCGTCTGGCAGGCGTGAAGCGTCACGCCGTTTCGCCGGCGGCATCTGCGCGCCCGCGCTGCTTCAGCAAGGTCTCCAGGCACTGCTCGCGGATGCCGTAGAAGTCCTTGACGTCGCGCACCTGCGCCAGGGCGCGGTCCGGCTCGCCGCTCGTGCCGTCGCGTCGCGTCGCCAGGATCATCTTGTTCTTGCTCGTGTGCTCGAGCGAGACGAACTCGAACACCCTGGCCTCGTAGCCGCTCGCCTCGAGCAGCAGGGCGCGCAGGCTGTCGGTCACCATCTCGGCCTCCTGGCCGAGGTGCACGCCATGGCGCAGCACGCCGGCGAGCGCGCCCGGCTTGGCCATCTGCGGCCGCAGCTCCTTGTGGCAGCACGGCGAGGCGATCAGCACGCCGGCGCCGGCGCGCAGGCCGAGGTCGAGGGCGTGGTCGGTGGCCGTGTCGCAGGCGTGCAGCGCGATCATCACGTCGACGCGCTCGGGCTGGTGGCTGCGCAGGTCGCCGGTCACGAAGCGCAGGCCGGTCTGGCCGCAGCGGGCGGCCACGCCGTTGCAGAAGTCGACGAGCTCCGGCCGCAGCTCGACGCCCGTGACCTGCGGCGCGCTGCCGAAGCGGCGGCGCAGGTGCTCGTGCACGGCGAAGGTGAGGTAGCCCTTGCCGGCACCGAAATCGACGACGCGTTCGGGCGGCGGCAGACCCTCGAGCGCGCTGTCGAGCACCTCCAGGAACTTGTCGATCTGGCGCCATTTGCGCGCCATCGCCGGCACCAGCCGATGGCGCTCGTCGGTCAGGCCGAGCTCGGCGAGCCAGGGCAGATCGAGCGGCAGCCGGCGGGATCGCTCGCGGTCGTGGGACGCGGGTTCTGCCGCCGCCTGCGCCGCCGACGACGAGGCGAGCCGGCGCACGGTGTGCAGCCCGTTGCGGCTGATCATGAGCTGCCAGTCGCCGTCGCGGGCATGGAGGGTGGCGTGCGCGAACGAGGGCTCGGCGTCCGGGGCCAGGCTCGCGGCGACGGCGGCCAGACCATCGGCCACGGCGAGGTTTCGGGTCTGGTCGCGCGTCGCGCGCTCGAAGGTGAGGCTGAGCGTGTCGGCGCCGCGCAGCGCGATGCGACGGGCCCGGACGCGCAGCACGTCCGACGCCTTGCCGCGCGGCTTCGACAGCACCAGCGAGGCGAAGGTGCCGGCCGCCAGAGCGCGGCCCACCGCCTCCAGGAAAGGCTCGGGCGAGGTCGATCGATCCATCGGCGCGGATTGTCCGGGAGCCGCTCGCGAGACAATCGCTCCTCCGCTCACCACCCTGCTCACGCCATGTCCGCGATCGCCGACTACCCCGCCTTCGTGATCGCCGTGATCGTCTTCCTCCTCATCCCGGGGCCGGGCAACCTTGCTCTCATCACCTCGACGAGCAAGGGCGGCATCCGCGGCGGCCTCGCCGCGACGCTTGGCGTGATCGCCGGCGACCAGGTGCTGATGTGGCTGGCGGTGCTGGGCGTGGCGGCGCTGCTGGCGGCCTGGCCGCCGGCCTTTCGCGGCGTGCAGTGGCTCGGTGCCGCCTACCTCGCCTGGCTCGGCCTGCGCCTGCTGCTCGCCCGGCCGGGCGAGGCACAGGTGCTGCACATCCGGGCCGGTCACTATTTCCGCCAGGCGCTCGCGATCACCCTGCTCAATCCGAAGGCGATCGTCTTCTACATGGCGTTCTTTCCACTCTTCGTCGACCCGGCGAAGGGCGCCGGCGTCGCCACCTTCGCGGTGATGGCGGCGACGATCGCGGCGCTGACCTTCTGCTACGGCGTTGCGGTGACGCTGCTGACGCACCGGCTGGCCGAGCGTCTTCGCGCCGATCCGCGCATCGGCCGGGCTTTCGCCAGGCTCGCGGGCGTCTTCATGATCGGCTTCGGCGTCAAGCTCGCGCTCTCGCGCTGAGCGCGGCCGGGTTCAGGCCGCGAGCGGCTCGGCTTGGGCGAGAGGCAGCAAGCGCAGCACCGCCGGCAGGTCGATCCGCCGCATCAGCAGCTCGGCCATTTTCGCCGTGCACAGCTCGCCGACGCGGTCGAAGGCGAACCAGCCGAAGCCGTCCATCTCCGGCCGCAAGCGGCCCGAGCCGCGTTCGACGAAGCAGCTGTCGCAGCGCAGCAGCGCGGTGTCGATGCGTTCGGAGCGGACGGCGAACAGGTGCAGGTCCTTCTTGCCTGTGTAGGGCAGGCGGCCGAGGTCGAGCGCCGTATCGCCGTCGAGGCACAGGCTGGTCTCCTCGCAGGTTTCGCGCAGCGCCGCCTGGAGCGGCGTCTCGCCGGCATGAATGCCGCCCTTGGGCAGGTCCCAGTGGCGCTGCCCGGTCACGTGGCAGAGGAGCAGCTCGCTGCTGTCGGCGAGGAGGAGGACGCCGCAGCTGAGCCGGGGGTTGCGCGAAGCAGGTGAGTCGGGCACCCGGCGATTGTCTCGCGCCGACATCGCCGGTGCCCTCGGCGCGGGTTTGCCGGTGCCAACTTTGCCCCGGTCGTGGCCGCCTCGTGCGGCCCGCGTCAGGCGAGCAGGGGCGAGGTCGACGGCTCGGTGATGCTCGTGTCGGGCCGCTCGTAGGTGCCGATCAGGCAGCCGCTGGCCAGGCCGTGTTCGCGCACGGCCTCGAGCACCGCCTCTCGGCCCGGCGAGTCGCCGAAGTCGACCGCGGCGGCGAGCGCAAACACCTGAAACGCGTAGCGATGGACGCCGTGTCCGGGCGGTGGATCGGGCGGCAGCCACCTCGTCTGCAGGAAGGAGTTTCGGCCGGTCTTCAGGCCGGCGCCGTCGTGATCGGGACTGTCGAGAACGGCCTCCGCGAGCGCGCCGTCGCCCGCTGGCAGGTCGACGACGATGGCATGAACGAGCGGCTGCGGCGTCGGCGCGTCGGCGTCTTCCACGATCAGCAGCAGCGACGCGGCGCTCTCCGGCACGCCGCTCCAGTGCAGCGGCGGCGAGATGCCCGGCCCGTCGGCGGTGTAGCGCTCGGGGATCGGCGCGTGGTCGGCGAAGGCCAGGCTGGCGACGGTGATCGAGGCCATGCCGGCGCGCAGATCGACCGCCTGAAAGGCGATCTTGTCGAGGCCGGCGCGCTGGTCGCGCAGGGCGTGGCCGATGGCATCGGGCAGTTTTTCGAGCATGCGGTCCTCGTCTTCGCGTCGGCTGGCGGCCGGCATTCACCGTGCCGCCGCCACCAGCGCCTGTCACACGTCGATGTTCGCCACGCGCAGGGCGTTGGTCTCGATGAACTGGCGGCGCGGCTCGACCTCGTCGCCCATCA
>CAXSEJ010000002.1:0-33847 GCA_964236395.1 uncultured Rhizobacter sp. | reverse complement strand
ATGGGCTGGCGCGGCAAGGACGGCACCGAGCACCTGCGTGGCGCCCCCAACCCCAGGCAATGGGAGATGTATGCGGCCAACAACTGCGTCTTCCAGCATCACCTGCCCGAGTCGATGCACTACATGCGCAACTGGAATCGCGAGTACCTCGACTTCGCCAAGGACAAGGGCTGGCGCCAGAAGAACGACGTGATCCAGCTCGCCCTCTATTCGGACACATTGCAGAGCTTTCGCCTCGCGGCTCGGGGCAAGACGGCCGGGCGGCGCCCGCCCGAGCACCTGCGCGAGCGCATCGACACCTACTTCGATCCGCTGCCGTTCTGGTACCCGCCGCTGGAGGACGCCGCCACCGACATCGCCGCGTATCCGCTCAACGCAATCACGCAACGGCCGATGGCGCAGTACCACTCCTGGGACTCGCAGAACGCCTGGCTGCGTCAGATCCACAGCCACAACTACCTGCAGGTGAATCCGCTCACCGCCGAGAAGGCGGGCATCGCCGACGGCGGCTGGTGCTGGGTCGAAAGCCAGTGGGGCAAGGTGCGCTGCATGCTTCGCTACAGCGAGGCCGTCGAGCCCGGCACCGTGTGGACCTGGAACGCGATCGGCAAGGCCGATGGCGCCTGGCAGCTCGCGCCCGGCGCGGACGAGTCGCGCAAGGGCTTCCTGCTCAACCACCTCATCTCAGACAAGCTGCCGCTCGGCGGCGACGGCCGAACGATCAGCAACTCCGACCCGATCACGGGGCAGGCCGGGTGGTACGACGTGCGCGTGCGCATCCGGCCCGCGGACCCGGATGCATTCGAGGCCACGTCGCCGCAGATCCCGGCGACGGTCGCGCCGCCTGGAGTGCGCGGCGTGGGCCAACAGGTGATGACCTATTTCGCGGCGAGGAAGGCGAAGTGATCGACTGGCTGAAGAACATCCTGCAGTCGAACGCCCTGGCCGCCGCGCCGCGCCGGCCGCCGGCGACCGCGGTGGATGCCGCCACCATCGGCACCGACCACGGCCCGTCGACGACGCTCGCCAGGCAACTCGCCCTGGTGATCGATCTCAACGTCTGCGTCGGCTGCCACGCGTGCGTCACGTCATGCAAGGAATGGAACACCTCGGGCTCCGCAGGCCCGCTGGCCGACGAGAACGCCTACGGCGCGAACCCGACCGGCACGTTCTTCAACCGTGTGCAGACCTACGAGGCAGGCGCCTTTCCGGCGACCGAGACCATCCACTTCCCGAAGAGCTGCCTGCACTGCGAGGAGCCGCCCTGCGTGCCCGTGTGCCCCACGGGCGCGAGCTACAAGCGCGCCGAAGACGGCATCGTCCTCGTCGACTACGACAAGTGCATCGGCTGCAAGTACTGCGCCTGGGCGTGCCCGTACGGAGCCCGCGAGATCGACGAGGAGCGCCAGGTGATGACCAAGTGCACCCTCTGCGTCGACCGCGTCTACGACGAGAGCCTGGCAGCGCGCGACCGCCAGCCGGCGTGCGTGCAGGCGTGTCCGACCGGCGCCCGCCTTTTCGGCGACGTGAAAGATCCGGACTCGGAAGTCTCGAAGGCGATCCGCGAGCGCGGCGGCTACTCGCTCATGCCCGAGTGGGATACGAAACCGGCCAATCAATACCTGCCGCGACGTCCGACGCCCGCCGTCGGCGCGACGACGCCCCTGCCGTCGGCGCGCGACCTTGCATGAATCCCGCTTTTTCGGTCATCGTCTTCACGACGGTCGCCGGCGCTGCGCAGGGGCTCGTCGGCGGCCTCGCCTTTGCCGTGCTCGCCGGCGTGGAACTCGGGCCGACGCTCCCCGGCCGGGCGCTGCTCGTCGCCGCGGCAATGCTGGTCGTCGGCCTCGGCGCCTCGTTCCTGCATCTCGGTCGGCCGGAGCGGGCCTGGCGCGCCGTGATGATGTGGCGAACGTCATGGCTCTCGCGCGAAGTGATCGTGCTGCCGGCCTTCATCGGCGTCGTCCTGCTCTGGTGGCTCGCGCCCTACACGACGCTGCCGAGCTATTTTTCGACCGTGGTGCTGCCGCTGGCCGCGATCGCGCTGGCCGCGCTGCTCTGGTACTGCACGGCAATGATCTACTCGTGCCTTCGCTTCATCCAGGAGTGGGCGCATCCGCTGACCCTGGTCAACTTCGTGCTGATCGGTCTTTCTTCGGGCTTGCTGCTCGCCGCGGCGCTGGCCGCGAGTGCCGGCGTCGAAGTGATGGTTCGCATTGCCGGGCCGGCGGCGCTCGCCGCAACCTTGCTGGGCTGGCTGATGCGAACGCTGGCGCTGCGCCGCAACACCGCCATCCGTCATCGCTCGACGCTGCAGTCGGCCACCGGCATTCAGGCGCCCGTGCTGGTGCAGAAATCGATGGGCATGTCGGCTGGCTCCTTCAACACCCGCGAGTTCTTCCACTCCGCCTCGGCGGCGGGCGTCAAGCTGATCCGGTTCGCGCTTTTCGGGCTGGGGTTCGCCTTGCCGTCGCTGCTGGCGGGGGGGGCGATCGCGGGCCAGATCCCATGGCTTTGGTGGTGCGCGGTCGTCGTGCAGGCGCCCGGCCTGATGGCCGACCGCTGGTTTTTTTTCGCGCAGGCGAAGCATCCGCAGAACCTGTACTACCAGGTCGTGTCGTGAGCACGCGGAGCGGAAGTCAGAGTCTCTCGTCGCGCAGCCAGTACCACTTGTAGAGCAGGCGCTGACCCACCCGGCGAAACGGCGCGAACGCTTCCGACTGCACCGCTCCGAGCACGTTCGGAAACTGCAGGGGCGAGGCGTAGAGGGGAAGATCGAAGGCTGCGTCGCCCGCGTCCTTGCCGGCGATGCGCTGGGCCAGACGCCTGCCGGCCTGGGTCGAGAAGGAAACCCCGTTGCCGCCGTAGCCGACGGCATACCAGAGCTGCTGGGCAAGGTCGGGCCTGACGATGCGCGGCATCATGTCGTGGCTTACGTCAACCCAGCCCCACCACGAATACTCGATCGGCACGCCGGCGAGCGGCGGGAACTTGCGCGCAATCGCGTCGCTGAGAAGCCGCAGATGCATCGGATCCTCGGCGTCGGCCCCGGTGACGGAGCTGCGGCTGCCGATCTGCAGGCGATTGCCTTTCAACAAACGGTAGTAGAAGCGCAGGGTGCGCGTGTCGGTCATGAAGGTGTGCGAGCGGAAGTTGCAGGCCTCCAGCTCGGCCGCGGTCAGGACCCGCGTCACTGCCGAGTTCGAGAGGATCGGCATGATCCTGTTCTTCAGCAGCGGGTTCAGGCGCTGGCTGGTATAGCCGCCGGTGCAGACCGCGACTCTCTTCGCGCGGACCGTGCCGCCGGGCGTGTGCAGATGATGCACGCCGTTCTTCGTGTCCCAACCCTGAACCGGGCTGGCCGTATGCAGCCGGGCGCCCAGGGCGCGCGCTTTGCGGATGAGGCCGTAGGTGAACTTGAGCGGATGAATGCCGACGCCTTCGGCTTCGAACATCGCGCCGGCGGCCTCGCGCTCGTCGCACCAGTCGCGACGCAGCTCTTCGGCATCGAGCATGCGCGTGGCGTAGCCGAACCGGGTGCGCATCACCTCTGCTTCGCGCCGCAGCGGCTCGACCATTTCCGGACGATGGGCGATGTAGAGGTGGCCGCCGTCGTAGGCGTCGCAGTCGATCGTCTGCGTCAGCGTCTTGAAGTGCTCGAAGCCGGCGCGGATCTCGGCGTCGAGGCGCCTGGCGACGTCGATTCCCCAGCGCGCGATCCACTGCGAGCGCTTCAGGCGGCCGCTTGCGTTCTGCCCCTGGCCGCCGCTGCGGCTCGAGCACCCCCACGACGCCTGGTTGGCCTCGATCACGACCGCCACGATGCCGTGTTCCTGCGCCAGGCTGAGCGCCGTCGCCATGCCGGTCGAGCCGGAGCCGATGATGACGACGTCGGCATCGACGTCGCGCGTCACCGGGCCGTCGTCGGCAGGCGGTGCGCCGGCGGTCGCGACCCAGTAGGTCGGTGCGTAAGCGCGACCGCTCCCCGGGTCGGCGGCGACGAGCGGGTCATAGCGCGGGTCGTAGCGCTTGTCGGCCGGCGGGCCTTGCGTGACGAGGCGGGCGCCGTCGGCGGTGGCCATCGCGGCTCTCCTCTTACTTCGTGGCTGCGATGTTGGGGCGCATCTTGCGAAAGGCGTTCTTCGTGCGGATCTTGTCCGCACTGAAAGTGAACAGATCGACTCCGTCGGTCTCGATCCGGCTGCCGTCGGCCGCGGTGCCGGTGAAGGTCCATTCGGAGACGCCGAAGTCGGCGTGAACGAAATGCTTACCGCGAGTCCACTGCGCGTCAGGCACTGCCGCCCAGGCTGCGGCGAACGCGTTCCGCACGGCGAGGCGGCCGACATGACGCGTGCCGCAGGCCGCGTCGCCGGCGGCACTCAGGAACTCGCAGTCGTCACTCATGAAAGACATCAGCGCATCGACGTCGTGGCGGTTCCAGGCGTCGCTGAAAGAGGCCAGCACCGCGACGGTAACGGATGGTGGGTTATTCAAGATTTTCAATTCCTCGACTCTGTGGCGGGCAGCGATGCGGGAAGAGCATAGCGACGCTGGCCTTGCTGCGGTAGTGCCAGCGGCAGTGCCACGGTAGTGCCACGGTAGTGCCAGAAGGCCGGGTCTGCCGCTTGCGCAGAGAGCGTGCGGAGCTACCGAATACCGATTCGCCGGACATGCACTGTGGGAAAATCCGTAGTCGCCTTTGGCCGCGGCACCGCGTAACGCAGCCGCAGTCCGGTCTTGACAACCGACCAGGAGAAATTGATGACCATGAACAATCGACTTTTGCGCTGGATCGCGGCACTGATGCTGCCGATGTGCGGAACGGCTTGGGCTCAGAAGGAAGTGACGATCGCTCATCAGGACATGCTCGATCCGTACCGCACGGTGATGGAGTCCGGCGAGCTGGAGAAGATGACCGGCTACAAGGTGAACTGGCGCATGTTCGGCGGCGGCGGCGACGTGATCCGGGCAATGGCTTCAGGCGACGTGCAGATCGGCGAAGTCGGGTCGAGCCCGCTCACCGCGGCGGCCAGCCAGGGCCAGGACATCAAGCTCTTCTGGATCCTCGATGACATCGCCGACGCCGAAGCGCTGGTCGCGCGCAACGGCTCGGGAATCAACAGCATGAAGGACCTGAAGGGCAAAAAGGTTGCGACGCCATTTGTCTCGACCGCGCACTACCAGCTGATGGTCGGCATGAAGCTCGAAGGGGTCGATCCGAAGGGCGTGACGGTGATGAACATGCGCCCGCCCGAGATCGCTGCCGCCTGGGAGCGCGGCGACATAGACGCCGCCTTCATCTGGGACCCGGTGCTCTCCAAAGTGAAGACGAACGGCAAGGTGATCGCCACCTCGGGAACGATCGGCAAGAAGGGTTACCCGACCTTCGACGGCATGGCGGTCAATTCGGCCTGGGCGGCGAAGAACGAGGCCTTCATGGTCGCCTTCGTGAAGCTGCTCGCCAAGGCCGACGCCGACTATCGCACCGACGCCGCCAAGTGGACGGCCGAATCGCCCCAGGTGAAGGCGGTCGCGAAGTGGACCAAGGCCGATGCCAAGGATGTCCCGGCAGCGATGAAGCTCTACCGCTTCCCGTCGGCCGCCGAGCAGGCCTCGCCCCAGTGGCTGGGCGGCGGGGCCGCGAAAGCGATGACCGACACGGCGGCGTTTTTGAAAGAGCAAGGCCGCATCCAGGAAACCAAGCCGAACTACGGCGACTTCGTGACGACCAAGTACGTCAATGAAGCGATGAAGTAAACGTGGCTTCCGGCCGCGTTCTCTCGCCACCCTGAACCCGCACGCTCCAGGCGCATCCATGCCTACGCTCGACGTTCGTGACCTCACGGTCAACTACGCCGTGAAGGGCGGGACGCTGCAGGCGCTCGCGCCGGTCAACCTGAAGATGACGGGCGGAGATTTCGTCGTCGCGCTCGGCGCTTCGGGTTGCGGCAAGACGACGCTGCTGAACTGCATTGCCGGCTTCCTGCCGCCGTCGAGCGGGGAGATCCTGCTCGATGGCGCACCCGTCGTCGGTCCCGGCGCCGACCGCGGCGTCGTGTTCCAGAAGCACGCCCTGATGCCCTGGCTTTCGGTGCGAGACAACGTCGCGCTCGGCCAGCGCATGCGCGGCGTCGACCGCGCGTCGCGCTGTCGCAGCGCCGACGAGAAGCTCGCGCTCGTCGGACTTGAGAAGTATGGCGAGCGTGCGGTCTACGAACTCTCGGGCGGCATGCAGCAGCGCGTCGGTATCGCCCGCGCCCTCGCCAACGACCCGGCGGTTCTGCTGATGGACGAGCCCATGGGCGCGCTCGATGCGTTCACGCGCGAGACCGTTCAGGAGATCCTCCTGCGAGCCTGGGCCGCGACGCACAAGATGGTGTTTTTCATCACCCACTCGGTCGAGGAGGCGCTCTTTCTCGCGACCCGGCTGATCGTGATGAGCCCGAGCCCGGGTCGCATCTCGCATGTGTACGACGACATGCCCTTCTCGCGCCGGTTCCTGGCACATGGCGATGCGCGCAAGGTGAAATCGGAGCCCGAATTCATCCGCTTGCGCGAGGAAGTCCTCGCCATCGTGCATCAGCGCGAGGCGGTGCCCAGCGCTGCAATGGCGGGGGTCTCCCCTGCCTGAGATCGACGCGCGTGCCGGGGCGGTCGTGCCGATCCCGTCACCCTTGGCGATCTCGCCGGCCACCGACCGCGGCGCGCTGAAGACGAGCCGGTTCAAGGTGCCGGGGGAAGGCTCGAGCGTCGTCATCAGCGTCGTCACTGTGCTGGTGCTGCTCGTGCTCTGGTTTGTCGTCACCAACATGGGCTGGGTCAAACCGCTCTTTTTGCCCAGACCGCAGGCGGTCGCCGAGCAGTTCTACGAATATCTCACCGGTCGCGCCAACGACAAGCCGCTCTGGCAACACTTCGCGGCCAGCACGTTCCGCGTCTTTTCAGCCTTTTTTCTTGCCTGCCTGACGGCGATTCCGGTTGGCATAGCGATGGGCATGAGCCGGGTGGCGCGCGGAATCTTCGATCCGCCGCTCGAGTTCTATCGGCCGCTGCCACCCCTCGCCTACCTGCCGCTGATCATCATCTGGTTCGGCATCGACGAATTGCCGAAGGTGCTGCTCATCTTCCTGAGCTGCTTCGCGCCGCTCGCGCTGGCAGCGCGCGCCGGCATGCGCAGCGCGTCGCAGGAGCAGATCAACGCGGCCTACTCGATGGGTGCGAGCTACGCACAGGTGATCCGACATGTGATCCTGCCCTCCGCCTTGCCTGAGATCCTGATCGGCATGCGCATCGCGATTGGCTTCGGCTGGACGACACTGGTCGCGGCCGAAATGGTGGCTGCCAGCGTCGGGCTGGGCCAGATGGTCCTCAATGCCTCGAATTTCCTGCGCACGGACATCGTCATCATGGGCATCGTCGTGATCGGGGTCGTCGCCTATCTGTTCGACTTGCTGATGCGGTGGGTCGAGCTGCGACTCGTTCCGTGGAAGGGCCGCATTTAGTTCGCTGCTTTCTCGGGAATACCGCGTGCCTGCACACGACTTCCTACTCAATCGGCCGAACTCATATGTCATCGAATCTGCAGCGCTCGAAGACGGCACTCGCCATCGGCCTCACCGCCGCAAGCTTCCTGTTCGGCTGCGCATCGACCGACCCCGGTGCAATGGCCAAGACCGGCACCCGGTACGCTGCGGATGCCGACATGCAGATGGTGCTTGACTCCCTGGCGTCGCTCGGCGGCAAGCCGATCGAAACCCTTTCGGTGCCAGAGGCACGGATGCAGCCGACAGTTACCGACGCCGTGAAGGCGTTGCTGATCAGGCAAGGAAAGAGCACCGACCCAGCATTGCTGGTGCCAGGTGTGACGAGTGTCGATCGGCAAATTCCCGGGCCCGGCGGCTTGTTGCCGGTTCGGGTCTACACGCCGAAGACGGCCGGCCCCTTCCCGGTCATCGTCTACTTTCACGGCGGCGGCTGGGTGATTGCCGACAAGGACGTCTACGACGGCGGTGCCCGCGGCTTGGCGCAGGCCGCCAATGCAGTCGTTGTCTCAGTCGACTACCGACGCGCGCCCGAAGCCAGATTCCCCGCTGCCTGGAACGATTCGCTGGCCGCCTACCGCTGGGCGACCATGAATGCGGGCAGCCTCAACGGTTCGCAGAAGTTCGCCCTGGCCGGTGAGAGCGCCGGCGCAAACCTGGCCGTCGCCACGGCAATCGCCGCTCGCGATGCGGGCCTGCCGAAGCCTTCGGCCATCCTCGCCGTGTACCCGGTCGCCCAGACAGGCGACATGAACACTCCCTCGTACGTGGACTCGGCGACCGCGAAACCGCTCAACAAAGCCATGATCGCCTGGTTCGTTGACAAGCTCCTGGCCACGCCAGACGACAAGACGGATCCGCGCCTGGACCTGGTCCACGCCAATCTCAAGGGTCTGCCGCCAGTACTGATCATCAACGCCGAGATCGATCCACTGCGCAGCGATGGCGAGTTGCTCGCGGCTGCGCTCGGTGGCGCTGGCGTGAGCGTGGAGCGCAAGGTCTACCGAGGCGTGACCCACGAGTTCTTCGGCACTGCCGCCGTCGTCGCCAAGGCCAGGCAGGCCCAAGCAGACGCGGGAGAGCGTCTGAAAACGGCCTTCGCAGCGCCACAACCGTGAGATGAGCAGGCGGTCGGCCGCATCGCCCGACCGCAACCTGCTACTGACTCACTTCTTCGGAGCCTCCCCCGACGGTTGCGGAGCCTGCCCGGCAGGCTGCAGCGAACCGGACGATTCGGCAGCTTTGGTTTCCGACTTGACGCCGGCGCGGCTCCTGGTCGAGCCGGTCGAAGTCATTGCCTTGTCGCCAGCCGGGTTTGCGCTGCCGGTCGGGTTCGGAGCTTCTCCGGCCGCCTGCAACTTGCCAGACTGCTCGGCCGTTTTCGTTTCTGCCTTGACGCCAGCGCGACTCTTGGTCGACTTGCCGGAGGTCGCGGGCGAGGATGCATTGACGCCGGGGCCCTGGCCGGCTGGAGCAAGCGAGCTCGGTGTGGATTTGTCTTGCGCCCATGCACTCGGAACTGCAATGGAACCAAGGGCGAGCGAAACCGCAACTAGAACGTGACAGGTTGACATCGACATTTCCTGATTTGGTGGAGGGTCGAGGCAGTGGCAACCAGCAAGCCTGTCGCAACTGCAGAGCAACTAAGGCTGGTCACGCGCGCCGGTGCGCGGCAGGCGCACGACGAACTCGCTGCCGCTCTTTTCCCCGGCGCTGTGGGCGGTGACCGTGCCGCCATGGGCGCGCACCAGTTCATGGACGACCGCCATGCCGATGCCCAGGCCGGCGTCGCCGAGCGGCACGTTGGTGTCGAGCGTGAACAGGTCGAAGACGCGGGGCAGGGCGTCGGGCGCGATGCCGATGCCGCCGTTGGCGACGCGAACCACGACGTCGCTGTCCTCGACGTGCAGGCCGAGCGCGATCTCGCCGCCGATCGCGGCGCGCCGCGAAGCGTTGCTGAGCAGGTTGGAGAAGACCTGGGTCAGCCGCTGCGGGTCGCCGTGCACGATGGCCGGCTCGTTCGGCAGCGCCAGTCGCAGATGCTGCTGCCTGGCGTCGATGGCATGGCGGCAGGCGTCCATGGCGGCGGCGAGGATGGCGTCGAGGCGCAGGTCGCTGCTGCGCAGGGCGAACTCGCGCGCACCGACGCGCGAGCCGTCGATCAGGTCGTCGATCAGGCGCGCCATCAGCGCCGTCTGCCGTTCGATCACCTGGTACTGGCCGCCACGCGCCTGCTCGCTGACTTTCGGGTGGGTCAGCGCCGCCGTCGCCATGCGGATCGCCGAGAGCGGGTTGCGCAGCGCGTGCGACGCCATCGCCACGAAGTTGATCTGTCGCCGGTGCGCCTCTTCGGCGTTGGCCTGCAGCGCCTGTGCCGTCTGCGCGGCGCCGACGAGGTGCCGGTTCGCCTCGAGCAATTCGCGCAGACGTGCTTCGTGCTCGGCGAACGCCGAATCCGGCCGCTTGGCGAGCGGCGCGATGTCGAGCGGCATGCCGCGCGTGCTCGGCACGGCGGTGCCCTGACCGGCACCGAAGGCATAGCCGCCGGGGCCGCGCTTCTTGGCCTTGTACATCGCCGCGTCGGCGCAGCCGATGAGGGTGACCGCGTCGTCGCCGTCTTCCGGGTAGAGCGCGATGCCGAGGCTGGCCGAGAGCGAGAGCGTGTGCGGCCCGACCGGGCCCGGCGCGGCGAGCGCACCGAGGATCTTCTGCGCCACCGGCGCGGCGTCGCTCGCCTCGGCAAGCTCGGCGAGCAGCACGATGAACTCGTCGCCGCCGTGGCGCCCGACCGAATCGGAGTCGCGCACCGAGGCTTCCAGGCGGCGTGTGACGAGCTGCAGCACCGCGTCGCCGACGGCGTGGCCGAGGCTGTCGTTGATCGGCTTGAAATGGTCGAGGTCGACGAAGATGACGCCGACCCGCGTGTTGCGACGCTTCGCCATCGCGATTGCGTTCTCCACCCGGTCGAGCATCAGCGTGCGGTTGGGCGCCCCGGTCAGCTCGTCGAGCTGGGCGCGCCGGGTCAGCTCGTCGAGGCTGCTGACGGCCGTCTGCGCCGCCGTGTCGGCGTGCACCGCCGCCTCGACCAGGTGCTGGGTGCCGGCGATCGCGCGGGCGGTGCGCAGCTGGCCCAGCTCTTCGGTGACCTGGGCGAGCTCGCGGCGCAGCCCCGCCAGGTCGGTGCGGACGGCGTCGGCCTGCGCCTGCAGGAGCGGCAGGGTGCGGTTGGCGTCGGCCTGCGCCCGCTGCGCGGCGTCGTCTTCGCTGCTCACGTCGCGGCACCCGCGCCCTGCAGGCCGAGCGAAGACAGGTAGCCGGCGAGCGCGACCGGATCGACCGGCTTGGTGAGGTGCTCGTCGAAGCCGGCCGCGACCGTGCGCGCGCGGTCGCGCTCGGCGCCCCATCCGGTCACGGCGACGATGCGCGCGCCGGCGTGCTTCGGCTCGGCGCGCAGCCACCGCGCGACCGCGAAGCCGTCGCGCCCGGGCAGGCCGAGATCGAGCAGCACGATCTGCGGCTCGAAGCGCCCGGCCTGCGCGATGGCCTCGTCGCCGTCGGCCGCGGCAGCGACTTCGCAGCCGATCATCTCCAGCCAGGTCACGAGCGACTCGCGGCCGTCGACGTTGTCCTCGACGACGAGGACGCGCAGGCCCTCGAGCGCGTGCGCGTCGGCGCCTTCGACGGCGACACGTCCTGCGCTGGCCGGCGCCGGCACGGCCAGCGGCAGGACGAGCGTGAACACGCTGCCGAGGTCGGCGCCGGGGCTGGACACGCGCACGCTGCCGCCATGGCCTTCGACCAGCGAACGCACGAGGGCCAGGCCGATGCCGAGCCCGCCCTGCGAACGGGCGGCGGTATGCGGCAGCTGCGTGAACATGGTGAACAGGCTGCCGAGCTGCTCCGGCGGGATGCCGGCACCGTCGTCGCTCACCTCGACGATCGCCTCGCCGCCCACGCTGCGCGCCGCGAGCGAGATGTGGCCGCCGTCCGGCGTGTACTTGGCGGCGTTGGCGAGCAGGTTGCCGATCGCCTGGACGATGCGCGCCGGGTCGGCGTCGAGGCGCACGCCGGCTTCGGGCAGGTGCAGCTCGAACCGGTGCCGGCCGGCCTCGAGGGCCGGCCGCGTCGCCTCGACGGCTGCCTGCATGAGCCCGCCCAGCGGTACGGTTTCGCGGCGGAGCTGGATCAGGCCGCGGTTGATGCGCGAGAGGTCGAGCAGGTCGTCGATCAGGCGCGCCATCATGCCGACCTGGCGCTCGATGACCGCCTGGGTGCGGCTCATGCTCGCCTCGTCTCGCGCCATCTTCATGAGCGCGAGCGAGTAGCGGATCGGCGCCAGCGGGTTGCGCAGCTCGTGCGCCAGCGTGGCCAGGAACTCGTCCTTGCGCTGGTCCTGCTCGCGCAGCTTGGTGCTGTCGCGCACCCGCTCGATGTGCGCCCAGCAGCGATCGACCACCTCGCTGACGAGCGCGATGTCGTCGCCGGTCCACTGGCGCGGCGTCGCCTGGTGCACGGCCATCAGCGCCACCAGCCGCTCGCCCTTGACCAGCCCGGCGCAGACGACGGCCTTGATGCCGATGGCGTTGAACATCGACGCGCCGCCGTCCTCGCCGAGCTCGCGGTCGACGTCGTTCACGATCAGGTACCGGCCGTGGCGAAGGTCGGCCACCGCCTTGGCCCCGAACAGCGCCAGCGAGTACACGCCGACGCTGCTCGGCACGCCTTCGGCCGCCCAGTCGGCACGGATGGTGAAGCGGTCGCCGTCGGCGTCGACGTCGGCGTAGGCGCAGCGCGTGGCGCCGAGCTGCTCGCCGAGCAGGCGCGCGGCGGTGGCCATCACCTCGGACGCGTCGTTGAGGTGGCGTGTCGCCTGGCCGAGCTGGTCGAGAAAGCGATAGCGCCTCTCGCTCGCCGACGGCGGCGTGCCGGCCGCGGCCCCGTCGGCGGCGCGCCGGCGGGCGCGTCTGCGCTCGACGGCGCCGTCACGGGGCTGCGCCTGGTTCATGGCCGAATGATGCCGCAGGCGGCACGGCCGTCGGGGGCGGCGGGAAATGGCGTCACGTCCGACCCGGCACGACGACGAGCGCGATGCCGCCGAGGATGGCGACCGCCGCGCCGGCCAGCCGCGGCGTGACCGGCTCGCCGAGGAGGAGCACGCCGCCTGCGGCCGCCAGAAGCGGCACGCCGAGCTGCAGCGCCGCCGCGCTGGCCACGGCCAGGCCGGGAAGGGCGGCGTACCAGACGGCGTAGCCGATGCCCGAGGCCAGCGCGCCGGAGGCGACGGCGAGCAGGGCACCGGTCGGGTCGAGCCGCAGTGCGGGCAGGGCGACGAGCCCGAGGCAGAGCGCCATCGGCACGGCGCGCACGAAATTGCCGGCCGTCACCCGGAGCGGGTCGCCCCGGCCCTTGCCGCGCAACGTGTACACGCCCCAGGCCACGCCGGCAGCGAGCATCAGCAGGGTGCCGGCGAGGGGCGGGGCCGACAGGCCGGGCAGGAGCAGGCCGACCAGGCCAGCAGCCGCGAGCACGACGCCGGCCGCCTGCCGTGCGCGCAGCCGCTCGCCACGGCAGACGCCCACGCCGATCATCGTTGCCTGCACCGCGGCGAAGAGCAGCAGCGCGCCGGCAGCCGTCGTCAGGCTGAGGTAGGCGAACGAAAAGGCCGCCGCGTAGACGAAGAGGGCGACGGCCGACGGCCAGTTGCCCGCGCCTGCCGGCGTCTCGCGCCGCATGCGCGAGACGCCGACGATGAACCACAGCGTCAAGGCGCCGGCGACGATTCGCAGCGTCGTGAAGCTCGCCGCGTCGATGCGGCCGGCGCCGAGCGCGGCGCGGCAGAGCAGCGAGTTGGCGGCGAAGGCCAGCAGCGCGAGCGCCGTGAGCGCGACGAGCCGGCCGTTCAGCGCGGTCCTTCGCAGGGCACGCGCATCAGGCCGGCGCGGGCCGGGCCGGAATGTTCAGCCCGCGCCCGACCGCCGGTCGCGCCAGGAAGCTCGCCAGGACCCGGTTCACTTCGCCGAAGGCGGCCGTGCCGACCAGCTCGCCGGCGCCGTAGAAGCCGATCAGGGTGTTGATCCACGGGAAGGTGGCGATGTCGGCGATGGAGTACTCGTCGCCCATGATCCAGGCCCGGCCGGCGAGGTGGCGGTCGAGCACGCCGAGCAGCCGCGCCGCCTCCTGGACGTAGCGGTCGCGCGGCCGCTTGTCTTCGTAGTCCTTGCCGGCGAATTTATGGAAGAAGCCGAGCTGGCCGAACATCGGCCCGATGCCGCCCATCTGGAACATCAGCCACTGGATGGTCTGGTAGCGGGCGGCCGGATCGGCGCCCAGGAAGCGGCCCGACTTCTCGGCGAGGTAGATCAGACAAGCCCCGGATTCGAACAGCGGCAGCGGCTGCCCGCCGGGCCCGTTCGGGTCGAGGATGGCGGGGATCTTGTTGTTCGGGCCGAGCGACACGAACTCGGCCGTGAGCTGGTCGTTGGCGTCGAAGCGCACGAGGTGCGGCTCGTACGGCAGGCCGGTCTCCTCCAGCATGATCGACACCTTCACGCCGTTCGGGGTGGGCAACGAGTAGAGCTGGATTCGGTCGGGGTGGCGCGCCGGCCACTTGCGGGTGATGGGGAAGGCGGAAAGATCGGTCATGGTGCTCCGGTGACGGCGGCTCGAGAGGCACCGATTCTCCGGCCTACCCGCACGGGCGCCGTCGTCCGACCCGAAAGCGCGGGCGCCGGAACTAGGCTGGCTGCCTGCCGACTCCGACGGAACCGCCATGCCCGCCCGCGCCATCGCTTCGCTGTCCCTGAGCTTCGGCCTCGTCTCGATTCCGGTGAAGCTGTACTCGGCCACCGAAAGCTCGGCCGCCATCCGGTTCAAGCTCCTCGGCCGCCAGGGAGCCCGCCTGCGCCAGCAGTACGTGGCCGACGAGGCGGCGGCACCGGCGCCGGCACCGACGCCATCGCCGCCATCGACACCATCGACGCCATCGACGCCAGCGCCGGTCGATCACGAGCCCGAACCCGTTGCGATTCAGGCCCCGATCCGCGGCGCGACCCGCCCTGCGCGCATCGCCATGCCGCCTCCGGAGCCGGAGCCGGAACCTGACCCCGACCCCGAACCCGAACCCACGTTCGAGCCGGAGTCGCCGCAGGTCGTCGCCCGCGCCGACATGGTCAAGGGCTACGAATTCGAGAAGGGCCGGTTCGTGCTCTTCAGCGACGACGAGCTGAAGGCGCTGGCCGACGGCGCGCGGCAGACGATCGACATCGTCTCCTTCATCCCCGAGCACGCCGTCGACCCGCTCTACTACGACAAGGCCTACCTGCTCGCGCCCGATCGCAGGGGCGCCAAGCCCTACAGCCTGCTGCTTCGCGCGCTGCGCGAGAGCGGCCGGACGGCGCTCGCCAGGTGGGCCTGGCGTGCCAAGGAATACGTGGTTCAGGTGCGCGCCGCCGAAGGCGGCCTGGTGCTGCAGCAACTGCTCTATGCCGACGAGGTGCGATCGCTGGCGCAGCTCGACATCGAGCTCGCTCCCGTCGGCGAGGCCGAGCTCGCGCTCGCCCTTCGCCTCGTCGAGCAGGGCGCCGAGGCGGCCTACGACCCGAGCCGCTTCGTCGACGAGGAAAAGCAGCGCCTGCTCGCCGCGATCGAGAAGAAGATCGCCGGCGGCAGCATCGTCGGGCACGAGCAGAGTCAGGCCAGGCCGAGCGCGCAGGTCATCGACCTGGTCGAGGCGTTGCGGGCCAGCCTGCGCAGTGGCCCGCTGGCCGCGGCGCCGCCGGCGAGAAAGCCGGTGCGCCGAGCCGGCGCGTCGGCGTCGGCGTCGGCGTCGGCGTCGGCGTCGGCGTCGGCACGCCGCGCCCCGTCCGCACGGCGAAGGTGAAGCCGGTCGTCAGCCCGCCGCGGAAAGGCGGATCGGGATCGACTTGGCCGCCGGCACGTGGCTGTCCTTGGCGTGGTGCCAGAGCGGGATCAACGGATTGAGCTCGGGGTAGTAGCCACCGACGGCGCCGCGCGGCAGGTCGTAGGCGCGGATCGCCAGGCCGCTGACGGCGCGCTCGACACCGTCGTCGACGGCCGTGCTCGCGGTCACCACGGCGCCGTCGCTGAAGCCGAGCGCGGCGATGTCGTCGCGGTGCATGAACAGCACCTTGCGCGTGCCGTCGACGCGGCGGAAGCGGTCGTCGAGGCTGTAGATGGTGGTGTTGAACTGGTCGTCGCTGCGCAGCGTCATGAGGCGCAGCACGCCCGGTGCGTCGCTCGGCGCGTCGGGGTCGGTGACCAGCGATCCGGGCGTGATGAAGTGCGCCTTCTTTGTCTCGGTCTTCCAGATCCGGTCCCGTGCCGGCACCGGCCGGGCAAAACCGCCGGGCTGCTCGAAGCGCGCGTTGTAGTCGTGGAAGATCTCGGGCAGGGCCTTCGCGATCTCGTCGCGCACCAGCGCGTAGTCGCCGACCCATTCGTCCCACTTCACGTGCGCGTTCGGCGCCAGCGTCGCCTTGGCCAGGCCGGCGACGATCGCCATCTCCGACCTGAGCAGCGTCGAGGCGGGCTCGGCGACCGCGTGCGACGCGTGGATGTGGCCGGTGGAGTCTTCCATCGACACCGTCTGCGGGCCGGTGGCCTGGCGGTCGATCTCGATCCGCCCGAGGCAGGGCAGCAGGTAGGCGACTTCGCCGTGCATCACGTGGCTGCGATTGAGCTTGGTGGCGATCTGCACGGTCAGGCCCAGGCGGCGCCAGGCGGCTTCCATCTTCTCGGTCTCGGGCACCGCGCGAACGAAGTTGCCGCCGAGGCCGATGAAGGCCCTGACCGAGCCGTCGATCACGCCCTCGCAGGTCTCCACCGTGCCGAGCCCCTTCTTCTTCGGCGGCGAGAAGCGGTACAGCTCCTCGAGCTTGGCCAGCGGTGCGAGCTCGGGCTTCTCGGTGATGCCGACCGTGCGCTGGCCCTGCACGTTGGAGTGGCCGCGCACCGGGCAGATGCCGGCGCCGAGCTTGCCGATGTTGCCGCGCAGCAGCAGCAGGTTGGCGAGCATCTGCACGTTGAGCACGCCTTCGCGGTGCTGGGTGAGGCCCATGCCGTAGACGCCGATCACGGCGTTGGCGCCGGCGTAGGTGGCGGCGGCGGCTTCGAGGTCGGCGCGGGCCAGGCCCGACTCGCGCTCGATGTCGCGCCATGACATCTGCCGCAGGGCCGCCGCGAAGTCGTCGAAGCCGTGCGTGTGCTCGGCGATGAAGGCGGCGTCGAGCACGCGCGTGCGGCCGGTGGCGAGGGCGTCGTCGTCGGCCTCGACGAGGTGCTTGCACATGCCGGCAATGGCCGAGATGTCGCCGCCCGGCCGCACCTGCAGGTACTGCGTGCTCATCTGCGTGTGGCCGGGGCGCAGCATGTCGATCGGCGACTGCGGGTTGTCGAAGGTCGTGAGCCCGGGCTCGAGGAGCGGGTTGAAGGTGACGATGGGCACGCCGCGCTTGCGGGCGTCCTGCAGGTCATGCAGCATCCGCGGGCTGTTCACGCCGACGTTCTGGCCGAAGAACAGGATGCAGTCGCTGTGCGCGAAGTCGTCGAGCCAGACGGTGCCGACCGGCGAGCCGATGCTGATCGGCAAGCCCACCGACGTGCTCTCGTGGCACATGTTGGAGCTGTCGGGCAGGTTGTTGTGGCCGTACAGGCGGGCGAACAGCTGGTACAGGTAGGAGGTCTCGTTCGAGGCCCGCCCCGAGGTGTAGAACACCGCCGATTCCGGATCGAGCCGCTTCAGCTCGGCGCCGATCTCGGCAAAGGCCTCGTCCCAGCCGACCTCGCGGTAGGTGTCGCTGGCCGCGTCCCAGCGCATCGGCGCCGTCAGCCGGCCGCCGGCTTCGAGGTCGTGGTCCGACCAGGACTCGAGCTCGGTCAGCGTGTGCGAGCGAAAGAAGTCGGGCGTTCGCCGCTTGCCCGTGAGCTCCCAGGCGGTCGCCTTGGCGCCGTTCTCGCAGAACTCGGCCACGTGCGGCTCGCCTGGCTTGGCCCAGGCGCAGCTCACGCACATGAAGCCGCCGGGCTTGTTCTGCATCGAGAGTGCGGCCGCGCCGGAAGCCGGCACCTGCTCGCGCAGCAGGATGGCCGCCACCGCCTTGAGCGAACCCCAGCCGCCGGCAGGGGGAGTGGTCTTGACGCGTTCGCGCGTGCTCATGTCGGTGCTCCCGAAGCGATGAACGGCACTGGCAGCCGATGTGCCCATCGGCATGCGGCCTGCCAGTGGCGCCTTCACTTCAAGGGGAATCGACGTGGCCGAGGCGGCAGCCTGGAAGGAGGCACTGGCGGGCTTCTGGCGAGCACATCGCGCGGCGCTGTGGCTCGCGCTGGCCGCTTGTGCGGTGGTCGCCGGCAGCGCCTTCTGGTGGCTGACGGCGCCGCGACCGGCCTTTCCCGGCGGCGAGTCCGCCGCCGGCGATCGCGCCGGCGACGTCGAGCACGGTCGCCTCGTCTTCGCCGCAGCCGATTGCTCGTCGTGCCACGCCCAGCCCGGCCAGACCGACCGCACCCGCCTCGGCGGCGGCCTGGCCCTGGCGTCGCCCTACGGCACGCTGCGCGCGCCGAACATCTCGCCGCACCCGACCGACGGCATCGGCCGCTGGCGCACCGCCGACCTGGCCAACGCGCTCATGACCGGCGTGTCGCCGGCGGGGCTGCACTACTACCCGGTGCTGCCTTACGCCAGCTACGCGCACATGCGCGTCGACGACATCGTCGACCTCATGGCCTACCTGCGCACGCTGGCGCCGGTCGCGGGCCGGCCGCCTTCGCACGACCTCGCCTTCCCGTTCAACATCCGCCGCTTCATCGGCCTGTGGAAGTTGCTCTACCTCGACCGCTCAGCGATCGAGGCCGACCCGGCCCGGCCCGCCGACTGGAACCGTGGCCGCTACCTGGTGCAGGCGGTGAGCCACTGCGCGGAATGCCATTCGTCGCGCAATGTGCTCGGCGGCATCGAGGAGAAGACGCGCTACGCCGGCGGCCGCGACGCCGAGGGCACGGGCTACGTGCCCAACATCACGCCGGTCGGCATCGGCTCGTGGCCGGCGCACGACGTCGCCCGGCTGCTGCAGGACGGCCGCACGCCCGACCTGCGCCGCGTCGGCTCGACGATGGCCAGCGTGGTCGACAACACGAAGCAGCTGCCGCAGGCCGACCGCGATGCGATCGCGGCCTACGTGAAGACGCTCGTCGCCCGCCCGACCTCGCCGCCCTGATCCGGGCCGCTCACTGCGCGTAGAGGTAGGCGGCGATGTCGCGCGCCTGCCCGGCATCGATGCCGGTGCGCGGCATCGCCGAATGCGGCGAAAAGGCCTGCGGCTCGACGATCCAGCCGACCAGGTTGGCGGGCGTGTTGCGCAGCACGCCGCCGATGAAAACGCGCTCTCGCATCTGCGCCAACGGGCCGGCGACCTTGCCATCGGCGCCGTCGATGCCGGGGATGGTGTGGCAGCCGCCGCAGCCGAAGCGGCGCACGTGCGCCGGTGCCCGCGCCGGATCGCCGCCGGTCATGGCGCGGGCGACGGCCTGCCGCTTGTGGTCCGACGCGAGCGAGGTCGCCAACAGCACGCCGCCGACAACGAGCGCCGCGCCGGCGACGAGCGCGCCGAGCCGGCGCAGCGGCAGGGAAAGGGGTCGGTGTTCGGCCGCCATGGTCAGGGCCGCAGCGGTCCGGGCGTGGCGGCGGCCGGTGCGACCCGACCCCGTCCGGAGTCGCGGATCCAGATCGCCGCCATCGCCAGCGCGGCGCCGGCATAGACCGTCTCGGCCGGGATCCACATCACGAGCCCGGCGAGCTGCTGGTCCTCGAGCGGCGTCAGCCCCCAGGCCGGCGCCTGCGCCGTCTGCATGCGATAGAGCACGCGCGGCGAGAGCGCCATGAGCGCGCCCAGAAGACCGGTGTGGACCATCGTGACGAACAGGTGCCAGACGGCCGTGCCGGCGCGGCTCCGGCGCAGCACCGACCACCAGAAGAGCAGGGCGGTGAGCAGGAAGCTCAGGTGCTGCAGGCGGTGCAGCGTGACATCGCCGAGGGTCGCGTCGAAGAACGCCGGCACGTGCCAGATCCAGATCGCCAGGCCGTGCAGCACGGTCGCGTTGCGCGGCCCGGTGGCGGCCTGCCAGACGCCCGCCACGGCGCCGTGGTTGAAGGCCCGGCCGACGGCGAGCCGGGCGCGCCCCGGCAGCGCCCAGAGCAGCGTGCCGGCCGGGCGGGCCAGGACGAACAGCGGCGCGGCCACCGCCATCACGATCTCGTGCTCGATCATGTGGAAGGTGAAGAGCCGCTCGCCGAGCCAGTGCAGCGGCGAGACCAGGGCGGCGGCCAGGGCGAGCCACCCGGAGACGAACAAGGCGGCCCGGCGCGACCGCTGGGCGCGGCCGGCGCGGTGGCGCTGCGGACCGCCCTCGCCGGCGCGGCGCGCCAGGGCCAGGCTGCCGGCAAGATGCAAAGAGGCCAGCGCGAGCAGCGGCGTCAGCACCCACGGGTCGAAGCTCCAGACCGGCCCGGCAGGCTCCGCCGTCCCGTGCGCCAGCGCCGGCCCGGCGACGCCGAGCCAGGCCGCGCCGGCGAGCAGCCGTGCGGCGATCGCCGTCGTCATCTCGGCACCCCGTAGAGGCAGGCGTAGATCGGCAGCCAGGCGAGCACGACGAAGGTCCAGTAGAGCGCGTTGTCCTGCACGTCGCCGTAGCGCCGCTCGTTGTCGGCGTGCCGGCTGAACATCAGGGCGATGAGCACGAAGGTCTCGATCACGTCGGTGAGCACGTGGGAGGTGTGCAGGCCGAGCAGCAGCCAGACGATGGAGCCGTAGGCGTTGTCGTCCCAGGACACGTGGAACGACTGGAACTCCGCGACGCGCAGCGCCAGCGGCACGACGCCGCACAGCGCGATCACGATGAGCCCGATGCGCACCTTGCGGAGGTCGTGCGCCTTCGCCCACTTGTGGAGGAACCAGTTCGGCACCAGGCTCGCCAGCAGCACGAGCGTGAGCGCGGTGCCCGGGCCCGGCGACGGCGGCGCCACGTCGATCGGCCACACCGGCGCGATGCTGGCGAGGTACAGGTAGATGGCGATGGCCACCACGAAGGCGGTGCCCTCGATCACCATGAACGACAGGCTGCCCCACCAGGTGACGCTGGCGGTGCCCGCGCCGTGCAGCGGCAGGTCGGTGACGTCGAGGACGACGTGTTCCTTCATGCCTCCTCCTCGGGCGTGGCTTTGGGCCAGAACCAGCCGACGACCGCGATGCCGACCGGGATCGCGCCCCACACCATCGCCCAGGGCGTGAAGATCGAGGCGGCGAGCATCAGCGCCGTCGCCACCGCGGTCCAGAACGGCCAGATGCTGTTCGGCGGCGACGACTCGCAGGCCTCCGGCACGGCGCCGCCGACGGTGCCGACGATGAGCTCGCGGCGGTCGATGTGCAGGCCGGTCGCGACCGCCAGCTCGCCCGGCGTGTCCCAGAGCGGCTCGGCGCTGCGCACGACCGGCAGGCGGGCGAAGTTGTAGGCCGGCGGCGGCGACGAGGTCGCCCATTCCAGGGTGCCGGCGTTCCACGGGTTGTCGGCCGCCGGCTCGCCTCTGCGCGCGCTGCGAAAGGCGTCGATCAGGAACAGCAGGAAGCCGGCGGCGAGGACCAGGCTCGACAGGCTGACGAAGAGGTTGAGCCCGCTCCAGCCCATCTCCGCCGGGTAGGTGTAGATGCGCCTGGGCATCCCCTGCAGGCCGAGGATGTGCATGGGGAAGAAGGTCATGTTGAAGCCGACGAAGAGCAGGCCGAAGACCCACTTGCCGACCCGCTCGCTCAGCATCCGGCCGACGATCTTCGGGTACCAGTAGTACATCGCGCCGATCAGCGGGAAGACGGCCCCGCCGATCAGCACGTAGTGGAAATGGGCGACGACGAAGTAGGTGTCGTGCACCTGCTGGTCGAACGGGACCGAGGCCACCATCACACCCGACAGCCCGCCGATCACGAAGATGACCAGAAAGCCGATCACGAAGAGCAGGGGCGTCTTCAGCACCGGCCGGCCGTCCCAGAGGGTGGCCAGCCAGCAAAAGACCTGCACCCCGGCGGGGATGGCGATGGCCATGCTCGCGGCGGTGAAGAAGCTCTGGCCGATCTGCGGCAGGCCGACCACGAACATGTGGTGGACCCAGAGGCTGAACGCCAGGATGCCGGTGACGATGAGGGCGAGCACCAGCGGCAGGTGGCCGAAGATGCGCCGGCGCGCGAACGTCGGCACGATGGTCGAGACCATGCCCACGGCAGGCAGGAAGATGATGTAGACCTCGGGGTGGCCGAAGAACCAGAACAGGTGCTGCCAGAGGACGACGTCGCCGCCCTCGGCCGGGTTGAAGAAGTGGGTGCCGACGAGGCGGTCGAGGATCAGCGAGGTGCTCGCGACCACGATCGCCGGCATGGCCAGGATGATCAGCACCGAGGCGACGACCATCGACCACACGAAGAGCGGGATGCGGTCGAGCGACATGCCCGGCGCCCGCTGCTTGAACGCGGTGACGACGATCTCGATGGCCACCGCGAGCGCCGAAAGCTCGGTGAAGGTGATCATCTGGGCCCAGATGTCGGTGCGCTTGCCGGCGCCGTACTGCGGCCCGGAGAGCGGCACGTAGGCGAACCAGCCGATGTCGGGCCCCATGTCGAGCGCGAAGGCGGTCCAGAGCAGGATGCCGCCGAACAGGTAGATCCAGTAGGAGAACGCGTTCAGGCGCGGAAAGACGATGTTGCGGGTGCCGAGCATGAGCGGCACGATGAACACGGCGACCGCCTCCATTACCGGCACGGCGAACAGGAACATCATGTTCGTGCCGTGCATCGTGAAGATCTGGTTGTAGAGGTCGGGGCCGACGAAGCGGCTCTCCGGCCGGGCGAGCTGGAAGCGGATGAGCATCGCCAGCGCGCCGCCGAGGAACAGGAAGGCGAAGGCCGTAACGATGTAGCGCCGGCCGACGATCTTGTGGTCGACGGTGGCCAGCGCGCCCCAGAAGCCGGGCTGCGTGGCCCAGACCCTGGCCAGCTCGCGCCGGCACGTGTCGGCGTCGACATCGCCGTCGCGCAGGCCGGCCGCGTTCGCGTCGCTCACTCGAGGCTCGCCATGTACGCCGAGACGGCCTTCAGCTCGTCGGCGCTCAGCGCGACCATCGGCATCGTGTTGCCGGGTTTGAGCGTCTGCGGGTCGGCGATCCAGGCGGCGAACGAGCCGCGTGTCGTCTGGAGCAGGCCCGCGCCGATCGTCCGGCGGCTGGCGACGTGGGTCAGGTCGGGCCCGAGGGTGCCGCCCGCCGGCGTGCCGCGCACGGTGTGGCAGGCGCTGCAGGCGCGGGCGACGAACACCTGCCGTCCGGCCGCTTCCTCGGCGCCGGTCCGCACGGCCGCGGGCGCGAGCTGCGCCGCGCGCCAGGCCTCGAAGGCCGCGGGCTCGTCGGCGATGACCATGAAGGCCATGCGCGCGTGCTGCAGGCCGCAGAACTCCGCGCACTGG
Source organism: uncultured Rhizobacter sp. (assembly GCA_964236395.1). Classification (GTDB taxonomy): domain Bacteria; phylum Pseudomonadota; class Gammaproteobacteria; order Burkholderiales; family Burkholderiaceae_C; genus Schlegelella_A. The sequence goes on along the minus strand of CAXSEJ010000002.1, from coordinate 10,787 downwards.
CCGCGGTAGATGCCGGCGCGCTCGACGGTGAAGTTGACTTCGTTGCCGCGGCCCGGAATGAGGTCTTGCTTGCCGGCCAGGTTCGGCACCCAGAACGAATGGATCACGTCGGCCGCCGAGAGCTCGATGCGCACCGGCCGGCCGACCGGCACGTGAATCTCGTTGGCGCTGAGGAAGGTCTGGTCCGGCCGGGCGTCGGTGTAGGTGACCTCCCACCAGAACTGGAAGCCCCGGACCCGGATGACGAGCGCGTTCGGGTCGCCCGCGGTGATGCGCCCGGCGGCGACGACGCTCACGACCGTGAGCACGCTGACGATGGCCGCGGTGGCGATCACGCCGGCGCTGACCGTGCGCCGGAGGCGGCGCTCACCCGCCTCGCCGGTGCCGCCGCCCGCATCGCCCTGCGGCCGATGGCGGCGGCGCAGCGCCATCAGCAGCACGCCCATCACGACGACCCATACGACGGTGCAGACGACGATGAAGAAGACCATCACGTGCGTCAGCGTGCGCGCCTGGACGGCGTGCGGGTCGAGCGCCGACTGCCAGCCGACGCAGCCGCTGCCGGCGAGGGCGGCGGCCAGGGCCGCGAGGTGGGCGAGCCGGCGCGTCACCGGCGGCTCGGCTGCTTCACCGGGTCGTGGGCGGCGGGTGCGCGGTTCTCCGCCGGCCTCGACTGCATCTCGTCGTTGCGGCCGTTGAAGGCCGGCTGCGCCGTGAAGGCGCCGATCGTCTTCACGTAGCCCGCGAGCTGCCAGATCTGCTCGGTGGTGAGGCGCTCGCGGAACGCAGGCATGCCGTTCGGCCGGCCGTCGCGGATGGAAACGACGATGGAGACGATGTCGGGACCATAGGCCCACGGCCCGTCGAGCAGCGCCGGCCCGGCGGCGCCGCCGCCGTCGGCATGGCAGCCCTTGCAGTTGAAGGCGCTGTACAGGCGCTTGCCCTGGCTGAGCTGCCAGGCATTGCCCTGGTAGGGCTTGCCGAGCGGCGCCTCGACATCGGGCGGCGCCCCGCCGATGCCGCCGGGCATCACCGCGACCTGCTCCATGGCCGCCTCGACCGGCGGGTCGGCACGCAGCTCGCGCACCTCGCGCTGGCAGCCCGCGAGCAGCAGGCAGGCGAGGGCGAGCGCCGTGTTCATGGCAGGCGAAAGACGAGCAGCGTCGCCGCCGGATCGGCTTCTTCGGGCAGCCGGGTCCGCAACGCGGCGTAGCCGAGGCCCGCCGTCAGGTCGCGCGGGTCGATGCCGTCGCGTGCGGTCATGCCGTTCAGGCGGCGCGCCCCGGAGACGACGGCGACCTGCTCGTGGCCGTCGGCCGACCGCGACACGGCGGGCCGGCCGACGATGCCGCCCGGGGCGCGGAACTGCCACAGCACCTTGCCGTCGCGCGCATCGACGGCCTTGAGCCAGCCGTCGAGCGTGCCGTAGAAGACGAGGCCGCCGTCGGTCGCCAGGGCGCCGCCGACGAGCGGGAAGCGCTCGTCGACGCGCCAGAGCGCCTTGCGCCCGGCGAGATCCCAGGCGACGAGCGAGCCGGCCATCGGCGGCACGCGCAGGCGCACGTTGGCGCCGGCGAAGGGCGTGGCCGGAATCCGGTTGGCGGTCCGCACTTCGAGGTCCATGCACAGGCGGCTCAGCGGCAGGAAAACGACGCCGCGGCCCGGCTGCAGCGCGGCCGGCCCGCTCGCTGCGCCGCTCCAGGCCGGGCAGGCGTCGCGCGTCTGCCGGCCGAGGCGCGGCAGCTTGTCGCCGCGGTAGGTCGGCCGGCCGCTGGCGCGGTCGACCGCGGTCACGACGCTGGCCGCGAACGCGTCGGCGGCCAGGATCTCGCCGCTGCGCCGGTCGACCACATAGAGCCAGCCGTTGCCGTCGGCGTGGACGAGGAGCTTGCGCGGCACCCCGTTCCACGCCTGCTCAACGAGCAGGTCGGCGCCGCCGTCGCGCCAGGCCAGCGGGTTGTGCGGGTCGATGCCGTCGAACCAGCGCGCCGCGCCGCTGCCCGCGTCGCGAGCGAAGAGGCCCGAGGTCCACTTGTTGTCGCCCGGGCGCTGCTCGCCGTTCCACGGCGACGGTGGCCCGGTGCCGTGCCAGACGACGCCCTCGTCGGCATCGACCAGCACCGGCCCGGCGACCGCGCCGCCGCCCGCCTGCCAGCCGTCGGGCGGCCAGGTGGCGACGCCGAGGTCGTGGCCGCGTTCGCCGGCGAAGGGCGGCGCGAAGTCGGCGCCGATGCCGACGTCGGCGTCGGGCCCGGTGCTGTGCCGCTGCCAGAGCACGCGGCCGGAGCCGGCGTCGAGCGCGGCGAGCCAGCCGCGCGTGCCCATGTCGCTGCCGCCGCTGCCGACGAAGACGCGGCCACCCGCCACCGTCGGCGGCCCGGTCAGCGCTTCGCCGCGATCGGGCCGGGCGAGCGCCACGTCCCACACCGAGCGCCCGCTGGCGGCGTCGAGCGCGACCACCCGGCCGTCGAGGGTCGTGAAGTACACCCGACCGCCCTGCGCCACCGGCCCGTGGTCGATGCGGCCGCAGCACGAGAGGCCCTCGGCGCGCCGATCGGCCTGCGGCCGGTACTGCCACTTGACGCGCCGCTCCGGCGGGGCGGCCGGGTCGACGGCGAAGAGCGTGTGCGGGAACGGCGTCAGGACGAAGAGCGTGCCGTCGAGCGACGCCGGCGCGCCACTGTCGGCGCCGATGCTCTCGGTGCGGAAGACGAACGCGAGGGCGAGCTGGCCGACGTTGCCCGGCTCGATGCGGCGGCCTGCCGCGTTGTCGTCGGCGGCCGCGCTGCCGCCGGCGGCGAGGGCCAGAACGAGCCCGGCGAGTGCAGTGTTGACGCGGCCCGACGTGGCGGCGACCACTCGAGGCGGCCGGGGCACGGCGGTCTGGACAGGGTGCATGGAAGAAGCGGCTGCTGCCGCCTTTTGTTTCCCTGGCCTGAGCAAACGGCGTGCGACGCCGCCCCGGGCTAACCCTCGATTCGACCGGTGCAGGCCGCCACGGCCTCGACCGGCACCGGCCGCCCGATCGCCTCGCCGATCGAATCCGCGATCTGCGCGTCGCTCTGCCCGGTACTGCGGAGCTGGGCAATCTCCTCGGCCATGAGCTCCAGGAAGGCGGGCAGCGGGTAGGCGAGCGGGCCGAGGCCGATCGACGTGCGCAGCGCCTGTCGCGCCCGCAGCGCCTCGTCGGCGCTGAAGGCGGGCGTCGCCGGCAGCGCGCCGCCGGGCACGCGCTTTTGCGTGGCGAGCAGCGCCGCGATCTTGGCCGGCAGCACGTCGGCGTCGTGCGCCTTGGTCAGGAAGAGGTCGTAGTCGGCGAAGCGCTCGCGCACCGAGCGCTCGTCGAGCGCGGTGTGGATGGCGATGCGCATGTCGGCCGTCTTCGGGTTGGCGCGCAGCGCCTGCGCGACCTCGATGCCGCTCATCTCCGGCATCGAGATGTCCATGACCACGACGTCGAACGGCTTGCTCGCGCCGTTGATGGTGGCCAGGCCGGCGCGGCCGTGCTTCGCGGTCACGATGTGATGGCCCTCGTCTTCGAGCATCAGCTTCATGACCTCGAGGATGTCCCAGTCGTCCTCGATCACGAGGATGCGGCCGGGTGCTGATCGGGCTTTCGCGGCCATGGTGTTCGGTGTCTCGACGGCAGGCCGTTCATCGTAGGCGGTGCGCGCCGAAGGCGTGGCGGCCGGGTCGCGGCGCACCTTGTAGGACGCTGCCGCGAGCCGCACTCACGCCGGCTCGTGCAGCGCCGGATCGGCCTGCGCCGCGGCCACTTCGTTCTTCGTCGCCAGGATCTTGTCGATGCGATGGGCGTCGAGACCGGACACCTCGAACGACCAGCCTTCCCAGCTGAAGCGCTCGCCGGCCGCCGGCACCCGGCCGAACCGGGCCAGCGCAAAGCCGGCCGCGGTGTGGAAGTCGTCATGCGAACCGATGGCCGGCAAGCCCATCTGCTCGAGCGCCGAATCGATCGCGGTGGTGCCATCGATCACGAAGGAGCCGTCGTCGCGCTTTTGCACCATCCGCAGCTCGCCGTCGTGGATGTCGCCGGCGAGCACCTCGAGAAGGTCGGTCTGCGTGACGATGCCCTGGACGACGCCGTATTCGTCGATCACCACGGCCATCTGCACCAGGCCGCTCTGGAACGACTCGAGCAGCTGCAGCACCGTGCCGCCGTCCGGCACGACCAGCGGCTCGCAGACGGCGGCCACCGGGTCGATGGTGCGGCCGTCGAGGTAGGCATCGAGCAGATCCTGCTTTCTGAGGATGCCGATGAACTTGTCGAGCGTGCCACGAGCGACCACCACCTGCTCGTGGCGCGACTCGCGAATCGAGGCGAGGACCACGTCGGTCGGCTCGTCGGCGTCGATCCAGTGGACGTCGAGGCGCGGCGTCATGATCGACCGCACCCGCAGCGCCGCCATGTCGAACGCCCGCTCGACCACTTCCTGCTGGGCCGGCTGCACCAGCCCGGCTTCCTGGCTTTGGGCGACGAGCAGCTTGAGCTCCTCCGTGGAGTGCAGGCGGTCTTCGCCCTGTCCGGGCTCGAGACCGACCAGACGCAGCACCCAGTTGCCCAGGCTGTTGAGCAGGAAGATGAGCGGCCGGAAGAGGGCGAGGAACAGGCCGAGCGGCCGGACGATGAACATCGCCGTGCGCTCCGGATGCTGCAGCGCCATGCTCTTCGGCGCCAGCTCACCGAGCACGATGTGGAAGACGGTGATGATCGAGAAGGCCAGGCCGACGGCGAGTGCATGGGCGCCGATGCCGGCGAGCGAGCCGGGCAGCCAGGCGAACGCCGGCTCGATGAGGTGCGCCAGCGCCGGCTCGCCGATCCAGCCGAGCGCCAGAGACGAGATGGTCACGCCGAGCTGGGTGGCGGCGAGGTGGGAGTCGAGGCTGTCGGTGGCCCGCTGCAGGGCGGCCGCGGTGGCGTGCCCCTGCGCCGCCAGCTCCGCCACCCGGCTTCGGCGCAAGCCGACGAGCGAGAACTCGCCGGCGACGAAAAAGCCGTTGGCGCAGACGAGGGCGATCACTGCCAGCAGCTTGCCGGCGATCGAGAGGAGGCTTTCTTCCATGGGCGGCCCCCGGCCAGATGCGCTGAGCCGAAGCAAACCCAGTGTTGCAGAGCCGGCGCGCCGGCGCCGGCCGCCGCGTGATAAGGCTTAAAAGACAAGGCTTAAAAGTCGAGCGGCAGGCCGACGTAGTTCTCGGCCAGGGCGGTGGCGGCGGCGACGGACTCGACCAGGTAGCCGAGCTCGGCCGCCTGCATCTTCTGGCCGAACCCGCCGGTCTCCGGAAATCGGTGCATGAGGGCGGTGAACCACCAAGAGAAACGCTCGGCCCGCCAGACGCGGCGCAGGCACCGCTCGGAGTAGCCGTCGATGCCGGCGTCGCTGCCTTCGCCGTAGTGCTCGGCGAACGCCCGTGCCAGCACGCCGACGTCGGCGGCGGCGAGGTTGAGCCCCTTGGCGCCGGTGGGCGGCACGATGTGGGCGGCGTCGCCGGCGAGGAAGAGCCGGCCGAAGCGCATGGGCTCGGCGACGAAGCTGCGCAGCGGCGCGATGCTCTTCTCGATCGACGGGCCGGTGACCAGCGCCTCGGCCGCGCTCGGGTCGAGGCGCAGGCGCAGCTCGGCCCAGAAGGCGTCGTCGCTCCAGCGCGAGGCGTCGTCGTCGAGCGCGCACTGCACGTAGTAGCGGCTGCGCACGGCCGAGCGCATGCTGCAGAGGGCGAAGCCGCGCTCGTGGTTCGAATAGACGAGCTCGTGCGAGACCGGCGGCGTGTCGGCGAGCACGCCGAGCCAGCCGAACGGGTACACGCGCTCGAAGGTGCGCAGCGCCGTCTGGGCCACGCTCTGCCGGCTCACGCCGTGAAAGCCATCGCAGCCGGCGATGAAGTCGCAGTGCAGCTCGTGCGCCACGCCGGCCTTGGCGTAGCGGACGCTCGGCCGGGCGCCGTCGAGGCCGTGCAGGCTCACGCCTTCGGCTTCGTGGATGCTGCCGAGGCCGGCCGCGGCGCGCACCGCCATCAGGTCGCGCGTGACCTCGGTCTGGCCATAGACCATGACCCGCCTGCCGCCGGTCAGGGCACACAGGTCGATGCGGTGGCGGCGGCCAGCGAAGCAGAGCTCGATGCCCTCGTGCGGCAGCCCTTCGGCGTGCATGCGCTGGCCGGCGCCGGCGGCGTCGAGCAGATCGACCGTCGTCTGCTCCAGGACGCCGGCGCGGATGCGGCCGAGCACGTGGCCGGGCGAGCGCTGCTCGACGATCACCGTCTCGATGCCGGCCTTGGCCAGCAGCGCGCCGAGAAGAAGGCCGGCCGGACCGGCGCCGACGATGGCGACCTGCGTTCTCACGGCCAGCTCGCCCCGGCTGGCGCGGTCACGACTTCTTGTCGAGGCGCTTCTGCATGTTCTCGGCCCGCTTCGTCGACGCGGGGTGAGAGCTCAGCATCGAGCTCTTGCCGCCGTCGAGCCTGGCGAGTTTCTGGAACGCGGTGACCAGGCCTTCGCGCGGCAGCTTCTGCTCGGTCAGCAGGTCGAACGAGTAGTTGTCGGCATCGCTTTCCTGGCTCTGCGAGAACTGGGCGTTGACGAACTTCTCGGCCAGCTCGCCCATCTGCGACTGCGAGAGCGAGCTCGCCGTGCCGCCGGCCGCGTTGGCGAGGTCGCGCGCCGCCGAAGTGGCGTAGGCCGTCTGCATCGCCTTGCGGGTGTGGCCGAGGGCGACGTGGCCCTCCTCGTGGCCGATGACGCCGCGCAGCTCGTCGTCGTCCATCATGTCCATCAGGCCGCTGTAGACGCGCACGCAGCCGTTGGCCATCGCCCAGGCGTTGACGCTGCTCGTCAGGTAGACCTTGAAGTTGACCGGCTGCTCCCTGATCGTCGTCGGCATGCCCTGCATCACCGTGGCGAGTCGCTTCGCGTACTTGTCGTTCGCGCCCGCCACCCTGGCCTTCGCATCCATCTCCGCGCAGGCCCGGTCGGTCAGCTCCTTGATGTCGCTGTCGCCGAGGGTCGCGGCCTTGAGCGCGCCCTGGCCGCCCTTGAGCATGTTGCCCAGATCGACCGCACCGGCGGACGCGGCGGCGGCGACGGCCGCTCCCAGAAGGGCTGCGCGGAGACGTTTGTACATGAGGGACCCTTGCGTTGAAGAGCCGCCATTTTCAATCAAGCGGGCAGGACGGACGCTGCCGGCACCTCCGATTCGAGGCGGCGCAGCTCGGGCAGGCACGAGCCGCACTGCGTGCCGCAACCCAGCTCGGCCTGCAGCGTGGCGACGCGTTCGACCGCCGTGCCCGTGCTCTTCGCGAGGCTCACGCGGATGCGCGCCTCGGAGACGTCGAGGCAGTTGCAGACCTGCCGGCTGCGCGGCGCCATGCCGACCGGCGGGGCGGCGCCGGGGGCGAGAAGGGCGCGGCCGTACGGTGCCGCCGGTCGCTGCTCCTGCCACAGCGTGCGCAGCCAGTCGGCGAGCGGCGCCCGGCCGGCCAGGACCAGGGCGCCGAGGCGGGCAGCGACGCCTTCGCCCTCGACGGCGAGCAGGCGGCGCTGGCCGCGCACGGCGTCGGCATAGCGCAGCGTCGCCGGTCCGACGGTGCCCATCGCGGCGGCGACGAGGTCGATCGTCGCGGCCGCGATCGGTGCCTCGGACGCGGCCTCGAAGACGAGGCCGCTGCGCCCGTCGGCGGCGGCCACCGGCACGCACGACGCGTAGGCGAAGCCGGCCATGAGCCCGCGCAGGGCGGCCCGCGCGCGGGCGGCGGCATCGGCCGGCAGCCAGGCGGCGGCCGTCAGCCGCCAGGGCAGGTCGACGGCGGCGACGCGCACGGCGGCGTGCTTGAGCTCGGGCTGGAGCGAGTCGGGGCAGAAGGCGCCGGTCGTCAGCCCGTTGACGCCGGCGTGGCGCACGCCCTGCGCCGACAGGCCGGAGACGAACTCCTCGCCCCAGTGCATCGCGACCCAGGCCTCGCCGTGGCCGATGCCATCGTCGGCGAGCAGCGGCATGACGATGCGGCCGCGCCGCGACGACAGCTCGACCAGGTCGCCGGCGACGAGGCCGCGGCGCGGCAGGTCGTGCGGGTTCATGCGCACCACCGGAGCGCCGTCGTGACCGAACAGGCGGGCGACGGTGCCGCTGCGGCTCATGCCGTGCCACTGGTCGCGCAAGCGCCCGGTGTTGAGCGCGAACGGATGGCGTGCGTCGCGCGCTTCGGCAGGTGGCCGGTACGGCGTGGCGATGAAGCGGGCGCGGCCGTCGGCCGTCGCGAAGACGCGGTCTTCGTAGAGGCGCGCCGTGCCGGTGAGCGCGCCGCCCGGCACCGGCCACTGCTGCGGGCCGTGCGAGTCGAGCGAGGCGTAGCTCAGCCCGGTGATGTCGAGGTCGCGGCCGCGCGTCGACTCGCGGTGCTCGTTCCAGACCGCCTCGACGCTCTCGTAGGGGAACAGGTCGGCGGCCTCGGGACGCAGCCGTTGCTGCAGCCGGCGCGCGAAGTCGATGACGATGGCCGCGTCGTCGCGGGCCTCGCCGGGCGGCGCCACGGCGGCGCGCACGCGGCTGATGCGGCGCTCGCTGTTGGTGACGGTGCCTTCCTTCTCGGCCCAGGTCGAGGCCGGCAGCAGCACGTCGGCGTAGTGTGCGGTGGCCGTGCCGGCGAACGCTTCCTGCAGCACCACGAGCTCGCAGCGCTCGAGCGCGCGCCGCACCATGGCCTGGTCGGGCATCGACTGCGCCGGGTTCGTGCAGGCGATCCAGAGCAGCTTGATCTCGCCGCGCTCGCAGGCCTGGAACAGCTCGACCGCCGTCTTGCCGCGCGTTGCCGGCACCGAATCGACGCCCCAGAGCCGCGCGACCTCGGCGCGGTGATCGGCGTTGCCCAGATCGCGGTGGCCCGAAAGCAGGTTGGCCATCCCGCCGACCTCGCGGCCACCCATCGCGTTGGGCTGGCCGGTGAGCGAGAACGGTCCGGCGCCGATCCGTCCGATCTGGCCGGTGGCCAGGTGCAGGTTGATGAGGGCCGTGTTCTTGGCCGTGCCGCTGGTGCTCTGGTTCAGGCCCTGGCACCACATGGAAAGCGTGGCCGGCGATTCGGCGAACCAGCGCGCCGCCTGCAGCAGGTCGGCGACGGCGATGCCGCAGACGCGCGCCGCCTCCCTCGGCGGCATGTCGGCAACGAGCGCCTTCAGCGCCGCGAAGCCGCTGGTGTGCCCGGCGATGAAGTCGCGGTCGACGAGGTCGTCCCAGATCAGCGCGTGCAGCATGCCGTGGAAGAGGGCGACGTCGGTGCCGGGCTGGATCTGCAGGTGCAGGTCGGCGCACTGCGCGGTCTCGGTGCGGCGCGGGTCGACGACCACCATCTTCATCTGCGGCCGCGCTCGCCGCGCATCCTCGATGCGGCGGAACAGCACCGGGTGGGCCCAGGCCGTGTTCGAGCCGGCGATGAACAGGCAGTCGGCGTGATCGACGTCGTCGTAGCACGTCGGCGGCGCGTCGGCGCCGAGGCTCAGCTTGTAGCCGGCGACGGCGCTGCTCATGCACAGGCGCGAATTGCTGTCGACGTTGTTGGTGCCGATCAGTCCCTTGGCGAGCTTGTTGAAGAGGTAGTAGTCCTCCGTCAGCAGCTGGCCGGAGATGTAGAAGGCGACCGAGTCCGGGCCATGCTCGCGGATGGTGGCGGCGAAGCGGTCGGCGAGGCGCTCCATCGCGTCGTCCCAGGCGACGATCCGCGGCGGCTCGCCGCCACGCTCACGCCAGGTCGGCTCGAGCAGCCGGTCGAGCCGCCGCACATCCGCCGTGGCGGTCAGGTGCAGGGTGCTGCCCTTCGTGCACAGGCGACCGAAGTTGGCCGGGTGGTCCGGGTCGCCGCGCACGCCCGTCACCTCGCCGCCGCCCGACTCGATGATCACGCCGCAGCCGACCCCGCAGTACGGGCACGTGGAGCGGGTGTCGGTCACGGCCTGTCGGCTTCAGTCGCCGGCGTGCACCGCCATCGACGAGGCGGCCGAGACGTCGCCGAGCGCCCCGGTCGGCGCGGTGTCGAACGCGGCGTCGAGGCCGCGCACGGCGAGCTCGGCGCGGTCGAGGTGGACGGTGCCGCCCTCGCACATCACCGAGAACGTGACCGCGCAGCCTTCGTCGGGCTCGCGCGCGCGGCCATCGGCCAGGCCGATGGTCCAGTTGTGCAGCGGGCAGGCGACGCTGTGGCCGAAGACGATGCCCTGCGACAGCGGGCCGCCCTTGTGCGGGCAGCGGTCGAGCAGCGCGAAGACGCGGTCGTCGGCGGCGCGGAATACGGCGACCTCGGCGCCCACGGCGCGGGCAACGCGGCGCGCGCCGAGCACCGGGATCTCGTCGATGCGGCAGAGCGGTTGCCAGTCGGCCATCGTCGGCTCGCTCACAGCGCCAGGGCGTCGAACTGGCGCGTGTCGACGCGGGCCTTGTCCATCTCGACCCACGGGTCGGGCTCGCCGTCGAGCGCGAACTGCAGCCGGTCCCAGAGCGCGGCGCGATTGGCGGCGTCTTCCAGCACCTGCTTCTTCACGTGGTCGAGGCCGACGCGGCCGACGTAGTGCACCGTGCGCTCGAGGTACCAGCCCTCCTCGCGGTAGAGCTGCAGGAAGGCGCCGCTCGTCTCCAGCACCTCCGCGGCCGTCGCCACCTTGCAGAAGAAGTGCGCGACCTCGGTCTTGATCCCGCCGTTGCCGCCGACGTAGATTTCCCAGCCGGAGTCGACGCCGATGATGCCGACGTCCTTGATGCCCGACTCGGCGCAGTTGCGCGGGC
>CAXSEJ010000001.1:0-37117 GCA_964236395.1 uncultured Rhizobacter sp. | reverse complement strand
GCTGCCTGAGTCCATGACCACGATCTATCTGAACGGAAAGTTCATGGCACAGCGGACCACGGGCGTCCAGCGCGTCGCCCGGTGCATGGTGGCTGCGCTGGATCGCCTGCTCGAGAGCCGCGCTGCGTATCCGCAGATGCGCTGGGTTCTGCTCTGCCCTCCCGACGTGGCTGTGCCGAAGTTCAGCCGCATCGAGGTCGCGACTCGGGGAAGTCGGCGCGCTGGACTGCACGCCTGGGAGCAGATCAGTTTGCCGTGGGCGGCCCGCGATGGGCTGCTGGTGAGCCTGGCCGGGTCGGCACCGGCCGTCGCCGTGCGCCAGGTCTGCACTTTCCACGACGCCGCGGTCTTCGACCGGCCGGAGTTCTACACCTGGCGATTCCGCCTTTGGTATCGGTGGCTGTTTCGGCGTCTCGGTCGCCGCGCGCTTGCCATCATCACCGTGTCGGAGTTCTCCCGGCGCCGCCTCGTCGCCACGCTCGCCGTCGACGTCGCGCGCATTCACGTCATCGCCAATGGCGCCGATCATCTGGCCAGCGTTGCCGTCGATTCGCAGTTTCTGGCGTCGGCCGGGCTGACCGGCAAGCGCTTCCTGCTTGCGGTAGGCAGCGACAGCGCCAACAAGAACATGGCATCGGTCCTCGCCGCCTTCGAGCGCATGCACCGGCCCGACGACGTGTGGCTGGTCGTCGCGGGTGGTGGCGGCGGCGGGTCCGTCTTCGCTTTCCAGGCGCCACGCCCGCCCGGCGCCGCCGACACCCACGTGCTGCGCCTGGGCGACGTCGGCGACGCAAGGTTGAAGGCACTGTACGGCGCCGCCCTCGGCCTGGTCTTTCCGTCTTTTTACGAAGGCTTCGGCCTGCCGCCGGTCGAGGCGATGGCGTGCGGTTGCCCCGTCGCCGTGTCGGACGCGGGTGCCCTGCCGGAGGTCTGCGGCGACGCGGCCTTCACTGTCGCAGCGGGCTCTGTCGATGACATCGAGACCGCCATGAGGCGTCTGGCCGGCGACGCCGGGCTGCGCGCGCTGCTGTCGACACGCGGCCGAAAGCGTGCGGCGCTCTACTCGTGGGACCGGTCGGCAGAGCGCCTTCATGCGGTGCTCGAGAGCGTCGTCCAGGCAGACCGGCTGCCGGCACGGGCAGCGCCCCTTGCACCATGAAAGTGGTGCAGCTGTGCAAATTCTTTCCCCCCGTCGCCGGCGGCATGGAGTCGGTCGTCTACGAGCTGGCGGAAGGCATGGCGCGCCGCGAGATCGACGTCGACGTGCTGTGCGCGAACACGGCGCGCCGCACCGTGCGCGAGACGGCACCCGCCGGCTACCGCGTCACTCGCGCGGCGCTCTGGTGGCGCATGCTGGCTTCGTCGGTCACGCCGGCGCTGGTCGGCGAGGTGCGACGTCTCGGCGCGCTGGCCGACATCCTCCACGTGCACCTGCCCGACCCGCAGGCGGCGGTTCTCCTGCGCCATGCGCCGCCGCGCGGCCGACTGGTCGTGCATTGGCACAGCGACGTCGTGCGCCAGCGGATTGCCCTCCACCTCTACGAGCCGCTGCAGCAATGGCTGCTGCAGCGGGCTGCCGCCGTGATCGCGACGTCGCAAGCCTACGTGGAGTCATCGCCATGGCTGCGCCGATGGGCCGCCAAGACCACCGTGATCCCTATCGGCATCGGCGACAATGCCGGCCGTGCCGACCCGGCCATCGTGGCGGCGATACGGCAGCGCTTCGGTGGCAGGAAGATCGTGCTGTCGCTGGGGCGCATGGCGGCTTACAAGGGATTCGATGTGCTGATCGAGGCCGCGGCCCGGTTGCCGGCGCATTGCATGGTCGTCGTCGGCGGCGAGGGTGAATTGCTCGAAGCGCATCGTCGCCGGGTGGTGGCCCGCGGGCTGGCCGACAAGATCGTATTCGCAGGAAGAATCTCCGCCGATGAGTTGCCCTCTTACTTCGCCGCCGCCGATGTCTTTTGCCTTGCTTCGACGCTGCGCTCGGAAGCCTACGGCGTCGTTCTAGCGGAAGCCATGGCGATGAGCAAGCCAGTGGTCTCGACCGACATCATGGGCTCGGCCGTGCCGTGGGTGAACCAGTCGGGAGTCACCGGAATCAATGTGCCGGTCGGCGACGCGGAGAGGCTGGCGGATGCGCTCTTGCAGCTGCTCGAAGACGATGCATTGGCCACGCGGTTCGGACAGGCCGGCCGTGAGCGCTACCTGAGTCATCTCACGGCCAGCGCCATGGTCGATTCGACGATTCGCCTGTATGAACGCTTGTTGGCTCGTGATGGCGCCCAACTCAACCACTAGCAGGTAGATTGCCTTGGACATGACCCTTACGGATCCCCAGATCGCGCGAGCGGCGCTTGGCCAGCGCCGCTCGCGGTGGTCTCGCCTGCGTGTGTTGTCGAGCCCTTTGTTCCTTTCGACCGTGCTCCTGCCCACCCTCCTGGCTGCCGCTTACTACGGTCTCGTTGCGTCCGACACCTATGTGTCGGAATCGCGATTCGTCGTTCGCAGCCCTCAGCGAGCGCAGATGTCGGGCATCGGAGCGCTGCTTCAGGGCGGCGGCTTCGCCCGTTCGCAGGACGACACGTATTCGGTTCACGATTTCGTGCTGTCGCGAGATGCGCTCGGCGAGCTCCAGCGAAAGCTCGATATCGAAAAGATCTACTCGTCCGAGCGCATTGACACCTTCAACCGCTTCAAGAGCCTTGATTGGGACCACAGCTTCGAGTCGTTCTACAAGTACTACCGCCGACGGATCAGCATCGACTACGACACCGTGTCGTCGATCTCCGTCCTGACAGTGCGGGCCTACACCGCGGAAGATGCGCACAAGATCAACGATTTGCTCCTGAACATGGGTGAGCGGCTCGTCAACCAGTTGAACGACCGCAGCAGGCGCGACCTCATCAGCGTTGCACAGAGAGAGGTCAAGGCTTCGGAAGACCGTGCCAAGGAAGCGTCCATCGCGTTGCTGAGCTTTCGCACCAAGCAGTCGGTGTTCGACCCTGACCGGCAGGCGGCGATGCAGCTTCAGGGCGTGGCCCGCGTGCAGGAAGATCTGCTCGCTACCGAGGCCCAGTTGTCCCAGTTGCGCCAGGTGGCGCCGAACAACCCTCAGATCGGCACCCTGACGAGCCGCGCCGAGCTGCTTCGGCGCACGATCGCCGACCAGAACGCGAAGGTCGCGGGCGGCCGCCAGGGGTCGTTCACCGCTCAGTCGTCCGGCTTCGACCGGCTGCAGCTCGAGAAGACCTTTGCCGAACGTCAGCTTGCGGCTGCGTTCACTGCCCTCGAGTCGGCGCGCAACGAGGCGCAGCGCCAGCAGCTCTACCTCGAGCGGCTGGTTCAGCCCAACACGCCCGACAGTGCCATCGAGCCGAGGCGCGTGCGCAATGTCGCCACGGTGTTCCTGCTCGGCCTCGTGCTTTGGGGCGTGCTGAGCCTCGTCTCGGCGAGCGTGAGGGAGCACACCGAGTGATGTCGGTGCCGCGGGCCTTCGCCAGGCCGTCGTTCGTGAAGTCTCTGACGATCCAGCTGCGGGTGATCCGGGCACTTTTGATGCGGGAGGTGATCACCCGTTTCGGCAGGCACAACGTGGGCGTTTTGTGGCTCGTCGGCGAGCCGATGATCTTCACGCTCGGCATCGCTGCGCTGTGGTCCGCCGCCGGCATGAGCCACGGCACTGGCCTGCCCATCATCTCGTTCGCGATCACAGGCTATTCGTCGGTTCTGATGTGGCGCAATTCGGTCGGTCGAACGAACAGCGCAATCCAGGGAAACTTCAATCTGCTGTATCACCGCAACGTCCAGGTGATCGACGTCTTCGTGACGCGCATCGTCATCGAGATCGCAGGCGCCACCGGCTCGTTCGTCATCCTCGGCCTGTTCTTCACGCTGGGCGACTGGATTCCGCCGCCCGAAGACGTTCTTCTCGTGCTGTTCGGGTGGCTGATGCTGGCCTGGTTCGGAACGGCTCTCGCGCTGGTCGTCGGTGCGGCGACCGCCTATTCCGAGCTCATCGAGCGCTTGTGGCATCCCACGGCCTATCTGCTGTTCCCGCTCTCGGGCGCAGCCTTCATGGTCGACTGGCTTCCGCCCAAGGCCCAGGAAATCGTCCTGCTGTTGCCGATGGTCCATGGCGTCGAGCTGCTCCGAGAGGGTTACTTCGGCAGCAGCGTGCATACCCATCACGACGTCGGCTACATGGCATCTGTCTGCCTCGGCCTGACGCTGATCGGCCTGTTTCTCGTCCGTGACGCAGGCCGCCGCGTGGAGGCGCATTGATCTCGATCAAGAACGTCTCGAAGACATACAAGACGCGCTTCGGACCCCGCGTCGTCCTCGACCGCATCAATCTCACTCTCGATCGGGGCCGAAACGTCGGCATTCTCGGCCGCAACGGCTCAGGCAAGTCGACCCTGATCCGGCTGCTGAGCGGCGCCGAGAGGCCGACGTCCGGGCGAATAGATCGCAGCATGAGCGTGTCGTGGCCGCTCGCCTTCGGCGGTGCCTTCCAGACCCACTTGACCGGCCTCGACAACCTCAAGTTCGTCTGCCGGGTCTACGGAGTCGACTACAAGCCGCTGGTGCCCTTCGTCGAGGAGTTCACCGAGCTGGGCATGTACTTCCGCGAGCCGGTTTCGCACTACTCGATGGGGATGATGACCCGTCTCGCCTTCGCCCTGTCGGTGGCCATCGAGTTCGACTGCTTTTTGATCGACGAGGCCATGGTCGTCGGCGACGCACGCTTCCACGAGCGTTGTCACGTGGAGCTGTTTCAAAAGCGCAAGGACAGGGCGTTCATCCTCGTCTCGCACGATGCCAATGCCATCAAGGCCTATTGCGAACGAGCCTGCGTGCTGCACGAGGGGCGGCTGCGCGAATTCGCCACCGTCGACGAAGCCTATGGTTTCTACGAGGCCCTGCCTTCGCCTTCCGCGAGCGCATCGCCGCTCGCATGAAAAAGCCGTCGCGTTGAAGGTGCTGCTCGAGCTGCGCCCGGCCTTCGCCGGCCACAGCGGCATACCCCAGGAAACGCGCCTTCTGTTCCGTGGACTGGCGGCCATGGACGGTGTCGACGCGATAGGCCTTATCCAAAGCGGCAACCTTGTGGTGGAGGCCGGCCTGCCGGTCGATGGAAACGGAAAGGCCGTCGCCGTCGCCGAGGAGGTCAAGGCCGACCTGCTCTCCAAAGTGGCGGTGTCCTTGCTGCAGGGTCCCGCCTCGCACCGCTTCGAATGGCTCAGAAAGAAGGCATTGAAGGCCTTCTTACCGCTGGCGAGCGGCCTCGCCTCCGTGTGCGGACGCACGGTACGGCTCGGCGTTTTCGAGCCTGCTCGATTCAAGGACTTCATCTGGCGATCGCTGTTCGACAAGTCGCTCCCTCACGACGACTTCGACGTGGTGACCGAACGACCGTTTCGAGTGTTGCGATGGCCCTGGTCGTCTCTGCACGCCATTGGCGTCGCATCGTCGTGGCTCGGGTACGCCGTTTATCCCCGCCTCGACACCAGCGGTATCGACATCGTGATCGCCGAGACGCCGTTTCCTTCCCGAGTGAAGGCGGGCACCCGGCTGGTCGTCCGCTATCACGATGCGATCCCCATGCTGATGCCACACACGATCAAGGATCGTGGCTTCCATCGAAGCGCCCACTACCAGTCCCTGCGGCGCAATGTCCGAGACGGTGCATGGTTCGCCTGCGTGTCCGAGGCAACGCGCCTCGACCTGCTCTCGGTCATGCCGCAAGTGGCCGATCGTGCCGTGACGATTCCAAACATGGTGTCGCATCACTTCCACGACCAGGACTCGCCGGCAACGCGCGTCGCGGAGATCGTGTGGAGCCGCAAGAACCGCCTTGCGCCTTTCGATGGCGGGGCCGACATCGATCAGGCCCATCTCGATGGCGGGCGGCTGTCCTATCTGCTGATCGTGGGCACGATCGAACCGCGCAAGAACCACGTGATCCTCGTCGACGCCTGGGAGCGTCTGCGAGGGGAGGGGTTCGAGCGCTTGAATCTGGTGGTGGTCGGCGCTCTCGGCTGGGATCACAAGGCCATCGTCGATCGGTTCAGGCCCTGGCTGAGACGCGGTGGCCTGCACATGCTGACCAGCGTGCCGGCGGACGATCTGCGCGTGCTCTATCGACACGCCGAAGCCACCGTATGTCCGAGCTTCGGCGAAGGCTTCGATTTCCCGGGCGTCGAGGCGATGCGCTGTGGCGGGCCGGTCGTCGCGTCGGAGCTGCCGGTGCATCGAGAAATCTTCGGCGACGCCTGCGACTACTTCAGCCCCTACTCGGCGAGCGAGCTCGTCGACGTGGTCCGCGAACTTCTCGCCAACAAATCGGCGGCCCGGCGCGCCGAGCGGGCGGCGGCGGGCTTGCGCATCGCCGCCCGTTATCTTCCTGAACGCGTGTTGCCTGAGTGGCTTGCGTTTCTAAGAAGGGTAGCGAACGTCCCCTGATGCCGCCGGGTCGCGAGCCGGCACCTTGCATTCCAAAGCCAGGATGCGAGCCAGGCTCGATTCGTCGACGCTGTCTTCGAAGGACACGGCGCCCCACGTCGAAACCGGCGTGTACGACCACACGACCAGCCCGGTCTCATCGCACAGTTTTCGGGCGCTGGGAATCGCATCGCTCCGCTCGTTCTCCACGACGACGGCGACTATCCGAAAGCCCTCTGTCCGCTCGCTCAGCCGAGCATGCATCTCTTTGAGCTGCTCGACGGCTCCGTTCGAGCTCCAGCTTGTCGCCAAGAACACCTTGGGCCCGTCCGACTTCAGGGCAGCCCTGAATCGCTCGACGCAGCGCACGATGTAGTCGTACCCGTCCTGAAGGTGAACGTCGTGGTGATTGAACACGTACTGAACGCCGAACTGAGACCGGTAGAAGCGGTGCTGGACGCGATTGACCGTGGGTCCGTTGGGGCGCTCCGTCTCGGGTACCGGCTCATACTGGCTGCGGTCCAGGAACGCCGCGAAGTCGTCTGCGATGCAATGCGTGACCATGGGCAGCGACGTGAAAGTCCAGTCGAAAGGCCCCGACCAGCTCCGCACGCCCAGGCGGCGGAGCAGGGAGCTCGAAAAGCAATGCGTCCCGAGAGAGATGTACGTGCCGGCCTGCAGCAAGGTCTGCGAATTCAGCGTGACCGCGACCTTGACGTACTCCGGCGACATGAGGAATTCCGCGACGAGCTCCCGCAGCCCTCGTTTCCTGAGGTGCTGGGTGATGACGTCGGTCGATTCCGGCGTGCGCCGGAGGATGGTCCTGTACGCCCACTCGACATCTTCGCGGGAGACGCCAGGCGCCAAACGGCTCAGCAACGAGCGCAGCGACGTGGGTGGCTGGACGCTCGCCTTCGCGTCGTCGAGCGGATTCATGCTGGCCTGGCCGGGCCCCACGAGAGGTGCCGGGGTGCGCTCATGCCACCGTGAGATCGGGCGAGTCGATCATCCACTTGAGCGTCTCGCGAAGCGGTATGCGGTCGCGCTTTCCGAGCAGGGCATCGAGCCTCTCGCGGCTGCCGAGAAGTACCTTCACCTCGTTCGCTCGCGTGAGCTGGGGGACGGTATGCACGGTCATGTGCCGGCCGGACACTTCGCCGGCCAGGGCGAGGACTTGCTGCAGGGTGAAGGCGTGCCCGGAGCACACGTTGAGCATGGTGCCTGCCGCCTTGGGTTCGGCGAGCAATCGGGCGTAATCGGCGACCACGTCCCGCACGTCTGAAAAGTCGCGTGCCACGTCGAGGTTGCCCAGCTCGATGCTGGCCGCGCGGCGCCTCACGTGGGCGACGATCTTGGGCAACAGGAACGACTCGTGCTGGCCAACGCCGGTGTAGTTGAACGGTCGACAGACGATGAGCGGAAGACGAGTTGCGAACAGGCTTGCGACGTGCTCCATGGCGAGCTTGCTGACCGCGTAGTCGTTGGCCGGCGCAGGCGGCGTGCTTTCACGAAGCACGCCCTCGGTGCTGTTGCCATAGACGTTCGCGCTGCTTGCCAGCAAGACCGCTTTGGGTGTCTGCGCGAGTGCGGCGAGCGACTCGAGCAGGTTGCGAGTGCCCAGCAGGTTGACCGCGTACATGGGCTCCGGGTCGCCCACGACGAACGAGATTCCGCCCAGGTGCGCGACATAGTGCGGGGAGGCATCCTTCACTGCCAGCGACAGCGCCGCGGCGTCGGTGAGGTCCGCGACGTGCATGCGCGCAACGCCGGCAACGGCAGCCGGCGAGACCTGCGTCGTCAACCCATGGACCTCGTATCCGGAGGCCGCAAGCAGCGGTGCAAGATAGCGCCCGGTGAAGCCGTCGACACCGGTGATGAGAGCCCGTTTCATGCCGCTCCCGGGCCGAGCCGGTCCTTATCGCGTCTCACCGGTGGAATTCCGCTGCAGGTCTGCCTCGACCATCATCGTGCAAAGCTGCTCGAGAGTGGTTCCCGCACTCCAGCCGAGATCTCGGCGCGCCTTGGCCGGGTCGCCGATCAGGAGATCCACCTCGGCGGGCCGATGGAACCTGGGATTGATGCGCACGAGTGTCTTCCCGGTCCGCCGGTCGAGGCCGACCTCCTTGTCGCCTGACCCTTCGAACGCCAGGTCGAAGTCGGCGGCCTGTGCCGCCATCGACACGAAGTCACGAACGGTTTCTGTACGCCCTGTCGCGAGCACGAAGGTATCGGCGCTGCCGGCCTGAAGGATTCGCCACATGCCTTCGACGTACTCTTTCGCGTAGCCCCAATCCCGCCTGGCGTCGAGATTGCCGAGTTCGAGCACCGCCAACTTGCCGAGCTTGATGCGGGCGAGCGAATCGGTGATCTTGCGCGTGACGAACTCGCGACCGCGCAGGGGCGATTCGTGGTTGAACAGGATGCCGCTGCTGCCGAAGATGCCGTAGCTTTCACGGTAGTTGACTGTCATCCAGTGCGCATAGAGCTTCGCGACACCGTAGGGGCTCCGTGGATAGAACGGCGTCTCCTCGGTCTGCGGAACGCTTTGCACCTTGCCGAACATCTCCGAGGTGCTCGCCTGATAGAAGCGGATCCTGGGGTTCACGAGGCGCAGCGCCTCCAGCATGTTCAGGGTGCCGATGCCCGTGATCTCGCCGGTGGTGATGGGCTGCTCGAAAGACACGCCAACGAAGCTTTGTGCGGCAAGGTTGTAGATTTCGTCCGGCTCTGCGGTATGCAGCAGTCGCAGGCAGGTGCTGAGGTCGGTCAGGTCGAACTCGATCAGGTTCAGCAGCTCGTGGTCGAGGGCACCGACCTCGCGAAGTCTCCAGAAGTCGACCGAACTCGTGCGCCGGAACGTCCCGTAGACGCGGTAGCCCTTATCGAGAAGCAGACGCGTCAAGTAGGCACCATCCTGGCCGGTCACGCCGGTAATGACGGCAGTCTTCATCGTCCGTCCTAGATGATCTCGATTTCGGGAAAGGGAAAGATGAACTTGCCGCCATTGGCCAGGAACTCCTTCTCGCGTCTCAGGATCGAGTCCTTGAAGTGCCAGGGAAGCACGAGGTAGTAGTCGGGCTTCATCGCGAGCGCGTCCTTCTCGGAGACGATCGGAATGTGCGTTCCGGGCGTCACTCGGCCGAATTTCTCGGCGTTCACCTCGGCAATGGCCGGAATGTCGTCTGCGGTGAGCCCGCAGAACTGGAGGACGACATTGCCCTTGGTCGAGGCGCCGTAACCCAGTACTTTCTTTCCGTGGGCGTTGAGCGTGCGGATCAGGCGGGTGAGGTCGTCGCGGTGCCTGAACACGCGTTCCTCGAAGTCGCGATAGGGCTTGGGTGTGGCGAGCCCCATCCGGGTCTCCTGCGCAAGGAGCCAGTCGACGACGGCGTCGTTGGCCTCGATGGCCCGGTTCGACGCCTTCGCGGCGGTCACCGCGAAGCTGCCTCCATTGACGCCGTTCATGGCCACGTCGACCAGGCGCAACCCGGCTGCTTCGAGGATGCCCTTGACGACTCCCAGCGAGTAGTACTCGATGTGTTCGTGGCAGATCGTGTCGTATGAATTCATGCGCAGCATCGAGGGCATGTAGCTCTGCTCGAAGTGCCAGACGCCGTCGTCGGCCAAAATCGACTCGATCTGTTTGGCGAACTCGATCGGCGCCTCGAGGTCATAGAACATGGCGATCGATGTCACTATCCGCGCCGGCTTGACCGGCTGCACCGACCGGTAGGCGTCGGCCGAAAAGAACTCCGGAACGAGTTGGACATCCGCAGGGTAGAACTCGGCGAACTTCTTGCCCGTGGGATCGATGCCGACCCGTTCGAGACCAGGCGCGCGGTAAGCCTTGAGCGTCGTCGCGTCGTTGCTGCCGATGTCGACGATCACGTCGCCTGGCTGCGGCGAAACCATGCGCTCCAGATACGCCACCTTGTCGGTGAGGTGGGCGACCATCGATTGGTTCAAACCGGATCGGTAACCGTAGTTGTCGCCGTACATCTCCGACGCTTCATAGGAGTGCTTGAGCTGGAGCAATCCGCTCTCGGGACACCACACCAACTGCAGCGGCCCCACAGTCACCGGAACAGAAGCGTCTTCCGGGAAGACGCCGGTCAGCGCCTGGTGCCCCAGGTCCAGCACGGTGACAAGGTTCTTGCTCCCGCTGACGCGGCACGCGTCGATCTCGACATAGTTGGTCATCCATAGCCCTTGCTGAGGTCAATGTTCGCTGTACGGGGGTTGCTTGAGCAGACCCAACCGCACGTCTTCGGCGCAGCGGCGATTTTAGGTCCCCCGTGCCGCCTCGTCCGGCTCCAAAGCGCTGCTTGCGCTGCACATGGGCGTCTCCTCCTGCATCAGCCCGTGGAGTGACATGACGTTGCCTCGAAAGCGCTCGTAGGCGAACCGTTGCAGCACTTGCTGACGAGCCAGGTTCTGGCGCCGCAACGCGTTGTCTCGATGGTCGACGCAGTAGGCGAGTCTCTCGGCGAAAGAATCGACATCGCCGAAGGGGGCCACTTGCAGAAAGCGCGTCAGTTGGCCCAGTTCGGTTTCGATCAGCGGGATGTCGAAACAGACCACGGGGCAGTCGAGCCGCAGCGCTTCCAGCACCTGCGTTGGAAAATTGCCCTCCAGCTCCGACGAGAACGCGAGGCATCGGGCATTCGCGTAGAGCCACTCGACCGCAGCGTCTTCGATCGCCGGAACGAGATGCAAGAAGGGCGTCAGCGATGAAGCCTCGACGAGTTCGACGACTGCCGGCGCAATGTGTCCCGCGGTCAGCACGAGCCGCACCACCCGGGCTCTTCCCTTGTTCAGGAGCACCCAGGCCATCACGAGCAGATCGAGGCGCTTGTGAGGATGAGGCTGGGTAGGATAAAAGACGTAGGCCTCCGAAGCCAGAACGGCCGGAACGCTGGTCGACGGCGAATCCGAGTTCGAGCCCATGGCGCTTCCCAGGAAAGGCAGCGGGAAGACCGAGATGCGGGCGGCGGGAACCTGCAGCCTGCTCGCGGGCAGGTAACTCTTCGAAAAGTCCGAGTTCGTCAGCACGCATCGCGCCTTCGCTGCCAGCCTGCGCCCGCAGTCGATGTGAGATGCCACTTCGGCGTACCAGCCGCGACCTTCGAAAAAATGAGGCAGGTAGTCCGGGATGTAGGCCAGAAGCGGCAGTGCCAGGTCGTTCGCTTCGGGGAAGAAGTGGTAGTGCGCCACCACGGCATACGCATAGCGGGAACGCACATCCTCGACCGGGCGCATCAAGACCTCGTTCATGGCGACCGCGTCGATCAGCTCGGGCCGCTCCGAGCCCGATGCAAAAAAGCCGAGGACCTCCGCTCGGTCGTTGCCAGCGTAGGTCACGCTGACGCGAATGCCGTGCTCGTTCAACGCACGCACGAACTGACGCATGACAC
The DNA here is from genome assembly GCA_964236395.1 of uncultured Rhizobacter sp. Taxonomy (GTDB): domain Bacteria; phylum Pseudomonadota; class Gammaproteobacteria; order Burkholderiales; family Burkholderiaceae_C; genus Schlegelella_A. Next base: position 25,259 of record CAXSEJ010000001.1, on the reverse strand, counting down.
GGGGGATGCCGTGAATGGATGCGAACTGACCGTCGCGCTCGAGGTATCCGCCGATGTGGGCGACGAGGAGTACCGCCTTGGCGCGGTCGGTTGAAAACGTTGCGGCAGGAGCCACGACGCCGAACGGCAGGATCCGCTCGATTTCGTAGCGAAAGGTCGGCTCGCCATAGGCCGGCGAGTAGCGAAACGCGACGGCCGCCTGCGAGTCGATGAGTTCCGCGGCCAGGACGGCATCGCCGGCGATCAGCCGTTTCGATTGAACGACGGCATCTGCTTCGTCACGCAGCAGACCGGGCGCTCGGTCGTCGAAATAACGGGCGAGGAGGCTGCCGGGCAGGTAGAGCACCGGGCCGCCCATCGTCATCATCTCGAGCGGCGGCAGGTAACAGACATTCCGCTCCCGGTAGGTATAGAGGAATGCCGCCTCGGTGCTCAAGCCGTCGAGCTGGGCTTGCCTGTCCAGCGTGCCGACGACGTTCGGGTCGGCATTGGGTTCGATCTGTACGCCGTAGTAACGGAAGCAGCGCTCCTCGAAGAACCGCTTCAGGTAGCGAAAGTGCGTGTTGTAGAACGGGTTGGAAATGTTGGGGCAAGTGAGCGCGACCGTGCGCCTTCGGTCGGCGGCATTGCGTTGCCACGAATCGCGGCGGGCAAGCACGTCGGCGGAGAGCCAGTAGGGGACGACCGTTGCGAGCGAGCTCAGCCACGGCGCCTCGTCGTCCAGGCACTCGGGCGCATGGGGCAGGAAATGAAAATCGGCTCGTTCTCGAAGGAGGGCATGGCAGCCTGCGAGCGAATCGGAGACCGAGCCGACCTGGCCGTAGCATCGATAGACGACCGTTCCTTCGAAGACTTCGAGGACGGCTTTCAGCCAGTCAGGGTTGATGGTGACGACGACGGCATCGAAGTGCTCGCCAAGCAATTCGGCGATCGCCGGCTCGATCGAGTTGTAAAAAAAGTCGTAGTGGAGGAGCGCATCGCGGACATCGTGCGGCAGCCGGGCGTTGCCGAAATCGTCGCTGCTCGAAACCGACTGGTCGACGACATGACTGAGGTAGCGAGGCCGAAAAACCTCGTACCCCATCTCCTGCAGCAACCGAAATTCGGTCTGCACCAGGACCTTGTGCATTCCGAACCAGAAAATCCTGGGTCGGCGGGGCGCCGAGGCTCCATGTTCGGGCTCCTTCGGGTTCATTCGCGTTCGCCGAGGAACCGCTTCATGTGCAGAAGCGCCCGCTCCCGTGCCGGCTGGCGAGCAGATTCGCTCGGGGCCTGTGCATTGGCACCTCGAGACGGGAATGGCGCTCGCTTCAGATGGTCGTCCAGTTCGTCCAGCCGCTCCGACAGGCGATGCGTGTGATCCGCGAGCGTTCGATCGTCGAGGATGCGAAATACCGCGTTCTCCACGACCCGGAGTTCCGTAGCCAGCGGTTCCAGGGCGTGCCCCAGCAGGCGCCTGGCCAGCCTCGACCACAGCCCGGGCGGCTTCTTGACGGGGCGCGCACGCAGCGCGGCAATGCCCGCCAGGTCCGGACTGCCCCGAACGCGCGCCTCGGCCGAATTCGACAGTTCGAGGACGATCTCGTCCCTGGCCGTTCCTGCCCTCAGTCGCTCGACGTAGAACCGCATGCCATCGGCATCGGGTTGCCGCCCGAGGACGCACAGGTATGCGGCACGGACGAAGCGCTCGTCGTGCAGGGCAAGGAGCTCCGCGACCGTCTCGGGTGCGGATCTTGGATGTCCGGGCGTCATCGTCGAATCGACCGAGCGAGCATCAGCGGGCCGGCTCACGGGCAGGCTGTGGCGTCGCGTTGGCAGCGCTCGCCGGCTGGCGATCCTGCACATCGCCCAGCATCGCCAGCGTTCGAATCAGCGACGCCAGCTCGGACGCGGAAACGAATTTCTCTGCCGTCATCTCCATCGGTGGCAATGCGACGATGCTGCCCTCTCGCTGCATATGTTCTGCCATCAGGTCCTGGGCAAGGACGGCGAGCTCGACGGGAACCCGGTGGCTCTCGTTGGCCGCACGTTCACCGCCGCCGACGAATTCCGGCGAGCGCCTCAGCTCATCGATGAAGTCACCCAGCGGATAGCCCGCAGACATCGCATCGACGTAGGGTGCGATCGCCGCCGCGCCGGGGTGTCGGCCCGTGAGCCTCACCATCAGTGTCTCGACCAGGCGGGCCGCGACGTTCGGATGGGTCGAGAAGCGGATGGCGAATTCTTCCGACGTGACCAGCTCTTTCACGATGTCGACGATGTTCAGTTCTTCGTCCTCGAGACGCTCGAGCCGGGCCCGGTTTCCTGCGTCGTCGACATTGCGGCGCAAGAGAACTCGGTACAGCTCGCCGATGATCGCCGACTGCCGCTCCCGGGCCCGAGCAAGGAAGGTCCTCCGCTCGGCAGAGTCGAAAAGCTCCTGGCAGACCTCTCCCATCGTCTGCCGGCCGGAGCGGACATTTCGTACGTACGACGCCAGGCCTTCGGCATCGGGGCGCCGGGCAAGGATGCCGAGATAGGCATCGCTCACCTGCCGGGCGATCACCGACTCGGTGATCTCGCCGAGCCGCAGCTTTCGCAGCCGACGCTTCACGAGGTTCGCAATCGACATCACCTGTCCCTTACCTTGTTCCCGTCGATTTCATGATGACGCCCAGACCGCGATGTTTCGCGAGTAGTTGCTCCAGGTCTCCAATTTCAGCAGCGCGATCTGGGCCTTGAGCGCAGACGCCAGCTCTGGTCGTGCGAGCGAGTCCAGCGCCGCGATCAGCTCCTGCTCCGATGACGACTCCAGCCGGATCTGGCCATGAGGGCCGAGGTGCGAAATCGCCGGCAGATCGCTCGCCACCACGAGGGGCGTTCCAAGATAGAGGCTTTCGACGGCGGGCAAGCCGAAGCCCTCGTGCCGACTGACGAAGACGGAAGCGCAGGCATGCTGCACCAGCGACGCCAGCTTCACGTCGTCGGGGTCGTCGACAACTTCGACGTTCTCGTTCATCGACGACAACAGGGGAAGCATTTCCTTGCGCGGCGCCGCCGGCACCTTGCCAGCGAAGATCAGGTCGATCCCGTGGCGGGCCGAACTGGCGAGATAGGCGCTGTAGATGCGGTCCTGGCCCTTCTTGCCGTCGAGTGTTCCCACACTCACGAAGTAGGGGCGCTCGCGCTGCGGCGCCTGCTCCTGTCGCGGTTTCAGGGAATCCGAGCCCAGGGGCACGACCAGATCGGGTCCCACGGGCTTTCGCAGAAATCGCTCGTAAAAGGCCTGACGCACGCTGGCGCTGATGAAGGCCCGTTCCTTGGCGAGCAGGAGCAGGCCCAGATAGTCGTTCAGGCCGCCGACGTAGCTGATGTTCCAGACATGCGGAGAGGTCCAGAGCAGGAGGTCGTACACGATGGCAAACAGCTCGACACCGGCGCTTTCGAGCTCCAAGTAGAAGCGGACCCGCGCCGAGGCGCTGAACAATTCCGGGATGAGAAGCCGGTCGCCACGCTTCAGGGTGATGTAGAGCGCCGGCGACGCGGCGATGCTCGTGGCGATCACCTCGGCGACCTCGGAGGCCGCCAGGTGAGAGCTCGTCGACTGCGCGATGCAGTAGTCGACGATGCTCGGATTCACGCTGCGGAAGCGGTTCGAGGTGGCGTCGAAGGCCACTACTTCCTTGGCGATGTCGCGCGGCCAACGGCTCAGCAGCTCCCGCACGACGCGCTGGATGCCGGTTCTGATGGGATTGCCAAGAAACTCGGTGATATCGACGGCGAGCATCGGCCGCTTCCCTCAGACGAGTGCCGCGGCGGGTAGCTCGACTTCGAGCTCAAGCGCCTCCAGCAGGAGGCGGCAATAGGCAGACGGCGTGCGCTCGACACCGAACGTGCGCGCCGCCTCCAGCGGTCGGTGGACGTTGTCGCCGGATGCCAGGATCTCGAGGACAGCTTCGCCGATGAGAAGCGAGGAAAGACCATCCGGCACGCGTCGAACGAAGGCCGGTGCCTGCATCGCCGTTGCCAGGTGAGCGTTGGCCACGGCAGGCAGCGCTGCCGAAATGCAGTCGTTCAGTGCGCCGGAGAGGCCACCCATGAAGTAGGTGCGGAGCTGGATGCCCACGTCTGCAGCCACCAGGTAGTCGCGGTAGGTCTCTGCGCCGATGGGATCCCTGAACGTTCGTACATGGTTCTTGAGGCCCAGGCGCGTCGTGATGTCGTCGACCAGCGCCAGCATTGCCGGCTGAGCCATGCCGCAGAAGATGAGCTCGGCGTCGACGCCCCACGTACGCAGCAGCTTGAGCGCCCAAAGTATCTCGTGCGGTGCCTTGTCGTCGCTGACGATCCCGAACGTGACCAGAACGATGCGGTCTTCCTCGAGCCCAAGTCGCCTGCGAGCGGAGCGACGGTCCTCGGCCGCTACCCGGTCGAGCAGGGGCTCGCTGTATTGCGCGAACGGAAGCAGCACCGGGCGGGCGCCATACAAGCGCTCGATCTCGAGCGCGGTGGTGGCGGAATGAACGATCAACGGCGAACTCGCGGCAACGAGCTCGGAAAGAAAGAGCGTCGGCAATTCACGCTGGTTGAGCAGCCAGCCAGTGAGCTCCGACTCGTGAACCTCCCGCTTCATCTCCCGGCCTGCCAGTGCGAGGGCCGCCCGGGCGCCCTTTTCGTGAAAGTAGTAGTCGATCTGGCGCGCGTCGTGGGCGATGCATGCGCCGCCGTGGGTCATCAGATAGTCGTGGACTTCGCGGTGGTGAAACGAGTTGCCCATCACGCAGACAGTCGCGTCGAATCGCCGCGAGGACAGTGAGGCGGCAGCGACGGAACCAAGAGAGGCCCAGCCGTTTTCCCAGCGCGCGCTGGGAGTGGATGTGAACATGTGCAGGTTCGCGACCTCCTTCAAAGGCCGGAGCGAAGCTGCGGTGTAGTCGGCAACGCCGGACATCGCCGGTGGCAGCGGGCTGAGAACGGCGATGTCGGGCCGAGCCTTGCGCGAGATCATCGGCACCTGGCGCCGGCGAGACGAGGACTGCAGCAACCCGCCGACCAGTCGCTCGCCGACCGCGGCCTCGGTGAAGCGCTTCCAGATCCCCGCTTGCGAATCGATTGCGGACTGCCAGCGAGCCTTGTCCAGCACGAGTGCCTCCAGCTGCTGGCGAAGGCGTTTCGAGTCGTCAGGGTGGAAACGCCATGCCGCATCCTCGACCAGCTCGGGGTGGGCACCGACATCCGAGACGACGACAGGGGTTCCCGCGGCGTTGCTCTCGATGATGGGGATCGAAAAGCCTTCAGCACGCGAAGCGACGACGGTCGCCCTGCCCCGACCGTAAAGGCGGTGCAGTTCGTCGTCGGTAAGGTGCTCGTGGAAAACGAGATTTCGGGAAGATCCGCCGTTGCTGGCGTACAGCGCCCGGAACTGCTCACGCATCGCGGCCGGGTAGCCGCCGAATACATGAAGCCGGATGCCCGCGTCGCTCAGAGCCTTCGATCCGGCGTGGGCGACGAGTGCGCATTCAGGATTCTTGCGGGGGTCTCCGCCACCGGAGACGACGATGCAGTCTCGTTCCTCGAAAGTCCGGCTCGGTGCAGCGGCCTGGGGCTCGAGGCCACTTCGCACCGCCACTCCCGACACGAATACCTTGTCGCTGGCGATCGACATGCGCCGGATCAGCCCATCTGCGCTGAATCTCGAGATGGCTGCGAAGCGGTCGTACCGACGCAGCCATGCCAACGCAACCATGTATTCGCTGCGAAGTGACGGGGCTGCGAGGTACCTCTCGGGGATCTCCAACGGAATCAGGTCATAGAACAAGGCGGCTTTGAACAGCGACTTGTCGAACAGGAACTCGGCCGCCCAGACCGGGTCGTGCGTCATCGGTGAAAGGCTGAGGAACCAGCGATCGGCGCTTTCCCCGGCGCGTGGACGCGGCGTGTTCATCACCCGATCGAACAAAAGCCGCTGGACCAAGTGCAACGGCTCCATCTTGACGTCGAGAACGGCCACCAGCTCGGGCCGCGCACCGGTCCAGGCGTGGTCTCTGAGCGCCTGCAGCAACGCCGAAGAATGCTGGCCCACGCCACGGTAGCGATAGTTCGAATCCTGCAACGCGCGGGCGTCGACATAGATCGTGCTCGGGATTGAGGTCATCGAGAAACTTCGGCGTGGGAGACGCCGATCGCAGGCTGATCTGTCAGGTGACGCAAGCTGTGCTCCATCTCGATCTGCCGCTGGTGAAGCTGCCACAGCGTGTTCTCGATTTCGCCGGTGGCCTCCAGGATCGCTCGGTGCATCCCGGTCGACTGGCTTCGGTAGGCGGCAGCCGCATCACGCGGTGTCGGCTGCTGCACCAGCAGAGTCACGAAGCCGACCAGCGCGCCGACGAAAGGCAGTCTCGAAATCGCGCTCTTCGCCATGGCGAATCGAAGGCCGGGAACCTCGACCCCGGCCCGCCGGCCCTCTTCCGATCGAGCCATGCCGCGCAGTATTCGCACTTTATCGTGACCTGAGCGAAGCATGCCGATGTAGTTTTGCTCGCCGGAAACGTCAGGTTCGCGGTGCAAAAGACTGCGGTAGGCCGCCTGTACGAAATCGGCGTCGTTGAGAACAAGCAAGTCGTCGAGAGTGCCGATGTCCGGCTGGGCGCGACTTGCGCCGTCAGCTCTGGAACCCCGGGCCGCGCGTGAGGTCGTGCGGCCGCTGGCTGCCGGGCGCTGCACCAGCCCGATCCGAGTGAGCGGCACAGGATGACCCAAGAGGGCAAGCATCAGTGCGGCCGGGCCTTTGCGGAGTGTTTCGAGGTAGCCGCGCCTGCGCTCGAGCTGCTTCTGCTGGTCTTCGCACAGGCTCGAAAGGGCGGCAACATCGGCACGACAGCCTTCGATCTCGAGGCGATGGAGCGCCGTCTCTCGACGATGTTCGTCTTGCCCCGCTCGCAGGGCCGCAAGGTGCGAAGCCTGAGCCGCCAGTTCCTCGGCGTGGCCTGCCTCGATGACCGCCATTTCCGCCCTTGCGTTGCTCGCTTCGAGACAATGCATCTGCAAGTCACGTGCCGCCTGGGCCTGGGACTCGAGGTGGGCCTGCAATGCCAGATCCAGCTGCCCACCGAGCTGCTTGCGCACATCCTCGAGCTTCGCTTCGCTGTCGGCGAGCCGGCGTTCAACCTGCGCGATCTCGAGGCGCTGCAACTCCGCGGCTTGATGGAACCGTGCCGCGCTGTCGGCCATCTCGCCGCGATGGCGCTCCGCCAAGGCACAGTGGATCGACGAGCTCGCGGTACCGTTGATGGCGAAGGCATCGAACACATTGGGAGGCGCGCTGAACGCCGCCTTCAGCTCGCTGTGTTCAGCGGCGACGTAGTAGCGGTTCAAGCCGTCGAAATAGACGCGCTCATAGGAACGAGCGACAAGCAGCGGCTCCCAGAGCTCACTCGAGTCCACCTGCGACAGGGGAAGCGTGCTTTCGATCACCAACACCCACGGACGCCTCGCTCCCGAGCCCCAGCTCGACAGTGCGCTGAACTCCGCACCTTCGACGTCGAGCTTCAGCCAGTGGATCGTGTCGAAGCCGCAGGAGTCGAAGACGGTCGACAACGGAATGCTCGGAATGACTGTTTCGTTGACAGCAAAGCCTCGGGCACGGTGTCCGGCGGCGATGTTCGCGTCGATCGTCGAGATCCCCGTTCCCGGCATCTCGTAGAAGGGAATGACGGTCGACGTGTCGCTCACCGCAACCTGCAACACGACGTCGCCCGGGCGTCGACGCCGCAGTTCTTCGGCATAGCGCGAGGAAGGCTCGACATGCAGGCCTTTCCAGCCCCGCTCGTGGAAGGCCAGACTGACCGAATCGATCAGGGGGTCTTGTGCGCCGATATCGATGTACGTGCCATTCTCGATGTCGTGGAAGGCGCGCCAGAGCATCACGTCTTCGAAGTTTTGCGCGTACGAGATGAACATCGATCCGCCGCCTCCGAGGCTCAGTTCCTGCCGCCTCGCGATGGCTCGTGTGAAGCCACCGGTGCTTTCGCTGCGGACGAGCGACTATCGCGTCAACTGAAAGCCGGTCAGCAGGGGATACGCCACCGACAGAATCAGGTTGAGGAACTTCTGCAGCTCTGCGGCCGGCGCGTTCGAAACGTACAGCAGGTCCTTGTCGTTGATCGCGAAGCTCTGCATCACGAAAAAGCTGTTCGGGTTACGCAGGTCGACGCTGTAGATCACCGGCACGAGGCCCTCGGGCGTGGTCGCTGCCGGCTGCCGCGGCCACTCCAGTGCGCCTTGCGGCTCGAACCTGAAAATGAACACTCCGCGTGCATCCGAGCGGGCGTCGTTCAGCCCGCCGGCGCGTGCCAGTGCCTGAGCCAGCGTGATGCCCTGAGCCTCGAAATTGATCTCGTCGTTGCGAACCGTCGAGCCAAGGGCCGTGAAGCTTAGGGACTGGGCGATGGCCGTCACCACGTCGCCCGCCTGCAGCACGACGTTCTGGCGCGGATCGCGGATCACGGCCTGCAGGGGCATGGAATAGAAATCGCTGCCACGTGTGATCTGCACCGTCATCTTGTTGACCGGCTGGCGCACGCCGCCGGCGGCCGCCAGCGCATCGAGCAGTCGCTCGCCGCTCGGGGTCAGTGACATCTTGATGCTGTTGCCGACCTCGCCGACCACGGTGACGGTCGACGAGAGGTTGCGAACCCGGCGCACCAGGATCTCCGGCTGGTTGGCCTTGCCCTTCAGCCGGCGTGCCACCTCGAGCTCGATTGCCGGAATGGAGCGTCCGGCGGCGGCGATCTTGCCGGCGAAAGGCACGTTGACAAAGCCGTCGCGGTCGATCACCTGCTCCGGCAGCGTGACGACCCGAGAGCCGGAGGTGGTGCCGCGCAGATCCGAAGTGGCGCCGCTAGAGAAGAGGGTCGCGGGCGGTGCTTCCCAGATGTTGACTTCGATCACATCGCCAGGACCGACCATGGTGCCGGCCTCTGGCATGGCAGCGCCGAGCGCTTCGGAGAAGAGGCGCTGCTTGCGCTGCACGAGGAGGCGACGGGCCACCGCGTCGTCGACCGGAACGACCTGGATGAGCGAGGCGTCGGGGCCAGGCTGCCCGGCCGAGCCTTCCACTGACGACGTGCTCGGTCCCACATTCGGGATGGTCGTGCAGGCGCTCAGGGCGGCCGCCAGCAATGTGGCGGCGATGCGGAGGCTTCGCGAGGTCAGGAGCAAGGTCAGCTTCTTCCGTAGGTGTCCTCGAAGCGGACGATGTCGTCCTCCCCGAGATAGGAACCCGACTGCACCTCGATGATCTCGAGCGGCATGCGGCCCCGGTTGGCCAGCCGGTGCGTCTGGCCGAGCGGAATGAAGGTGCTCTCGTTCTCGCTCAGCAGAATCACCTTCTCGCCGTTGGTCACCTCGGCCGTCCCGGAGACGACGATCCAATGCTCGGCGCGGTGGTGGTGCATCTGCAGACTGAGGCTGGCGCCCGGATTGACCATGATGCGCTTGACCTGAAAGCGGCCGCCGTTGTCGATGCTGTCGTACCACCCCCACGGACGGTGCACCTTGCGATGCAGCGCGTGCTCGCCACGATTGCGATCGCCGAGCGTCGCGACGATCTTCTTCACGTCCTGGCTGCGGCTGCGGTGAGCCACCAGCACGGCGTCGGCGGTCTCGACGACGACGACATCGTCGAGGCCGACCAAGGCGACGAGGCGGCCGCTGGCGTGCACATGTGTGTTGCGGGAGTCGTGAACGAGCACGTCGCCCACTGACGAATTGCCGTCCGCGTCCTTGAGCGCCACCTGCCAGACCGCGTCCCATGCGCCCAGGTCGTTCCATCCGGCGGCCAAGGGCATCATGCGCAGGCCGATGTCCGTGCCGGGGCAGTGCTCCATGACCGCGTAGTCGACGGACTCGGAGGGCACGGCGGCGAAGGCCTCCCGGGAGGGACGCACGAACTGCGCATCGGTCGTGCGGGCTTGCCAGGCGGCCTGCACGGCGTCGAGGATGTCGGGCCGAAAGCGCCGCAGCGCGTTCAGCCAGTCCGAGGCGCGCACCACGAACATGCCGCTGTTCCAGTAGTAGCTGCCGTCAGCGACGTACATGGCCGCCGTCGCTGCGTCGGGCTTCTCGACAAAGCGTTCGACGAGGGCCGCCTCGTCGGCGCTCCCGCCGTAGGCGAGGATGTAGCCGTAGCCTGTTTCCGGCCGAACCGGCCGGATGCCGAGAATGCAGATCGCCCCCGCGGCAGCCACACGCACGGCGGCCGAAACAGCCTTGCGAAAGGCGGCGAGGTCTGTCACTGTCTGGTCCGACGGAACGACGACAAGCACGTCGTCGGCGCCGCTTTCACTCGCCTGCAATGCGGCGAGCGTCAAGGCTGGCGCGGTGTTGCGCCCGGCCGGCTCGAGAAGCAGGGTTGCCTTGGAAGCGAGCTTGAGCTCGCGCAACTGCTCGAGCACGAGGAAGCGATGCTCGTCGTTGCCCACGATGATCGGGCTGCCGACGAGGCAGTCTGCATCGAGTGAACCGACTCGGTTCACAGCCGCCTGAAACAGCGTCTCCGTGCCCGCGAGTGCAAGAAACTGCTTTGGATAACCCGCCCGCGACAGCGGCCACAACCGGGTGCCGCCTCCCCCGGCCATGACGACCGGCCGCACACAAATCGAAGTCATTGGATCGTAGAACGCACTGGCGCTGTTGAATCGGACAGTGTATCCCTGGCCTCTCCATGCCCTGACCATGCAAAGTTGTCGTCGCAGTCATCGCAGTGTCCATACACTCGCGCCGATGCTGCTGTTCATGTTGTCGTTCGCGGTCGCTGCCATCAGCACGCTGCTGATCATTCGGTCAAGTCACCGACATGCTCGTTTTTCGGCAGACACCGACTTTCGCGGGCCTCAAAAATTTCACACCCGTGCGGTGCCACGGGTCGGCGGCATCGGCATTGCCTTCGGTCTGCTGGCTGCGGTGGTTGCGCTCGAGTTCGTCCAGGGCGAAAGCCAACAGCGATTCGCGGCACTGCTCCTGATCTGTGGCATGCCGGCGTTCGCCAGCGGTCTCTTCGAAGACATCTCGAAGCGCGTCGAGCCACGCTATCGACTCGTCGCTACGGCCGTGTCAGCACTGCTGGCCGTATTCGTGGTCGGCGGCACGATCAATCGCACCGATCTTTGGGGGCTCGACTTGATCGCGTCGTATGCAGTGGGGGCCGCCTGTCTCGCTGTGTTCGCAACGGCTGGCATTGCCCACGCCGTAAACATCATCGACGGCTTCAACGGTCTCGCCTCGATGTGCGTCGTGATGATCTTGCTGGCCATAAATTACGTCGCCAACCAGGTCGACGATTCGCTCGTGGCCACTCTTGCTCTCACAGGCGCGGGAGCCGTGCTGGGGTTCTTCATCTGGAACTTTCCGGGCGGCCTGATCTTCCTCGGCGACGGTGGTGCGTACTTCCTCGGTTTCTACGTCGCAGAGCTCGGGATCTTGCTGCTCGCCCGCAATTCCTCGGTCTCGCCTCTGTGCCCGTTGCTCATCTCGATCTACCCGGTGTTCGAAACGCTCTTCTCGATGTACAGACGCAAGTTCGTGCGCGGGCGTTCGATGGGGCTCGCCGACGGCGTGCACCTTCATAGCCTCGTCTACCGGCGCCTGTTGCGCTGGGCTGTCGGCAGCCAGGACGCGAAGATCCTCACGCGCCGCAATTCAATGACTGCGCCCTATCTGTGGTTCGTGTGCGGGCTTGGCATTGCGCCGGCCGTCACGTGGTGGAACAACTCACGCGTTCTCGGCGCCTTCATTGTCCTTTTTGCGATTTCGTACGTCCTTCTGTATGCGTCGATTCTTCGCTTTCGGTCGCCGCGTTGGCTCGTGTTGGGTGGCCGCCGCCCGACAAGCCCGGCTTCACGGGCGACCGATGCCGCAGTAGTCGAAGCCGGCCGCGCGAGCCGCGGCGGGTTCGAGGACGTTTCGTCCGTCGACGATAAAGGCGCCGTGCATCAGTGACCGCATCGCATGGAGGTCGACGCTGCGGAACTCCTTCCATTCGGTGACGATGATCAATGCGTGAGCGCCTTCGAGCGCCTGCATCGCGCTGGTCGAAAAGCGGAGGTCTTTCACGCCGGCAAGGACCCGTCTTGCCTCCTCCGTCGCCACCGGGTCGTACGCCTGGATGAAGGCGCCGCGCTCGGCCAGGCTGCGCACGATCACGAGGCTCGGCGCATCCCGCATGTCGTCGGTGCCGGGCTTGAAGGCGAGTCCCCAGACGGCGACGACCTTGCCGGCCAGGTCCGCACCCATCCGCGTCTCGAGCTTTTCGATCACCACTGACTTCTGGCGCTCGTTGACCGCGTCGACGGCCGTCAGCAGCGGCACCGGCACGCCGGCCTCGGTGGCCGCGCGGGCGAGGGCGAGCACGTCTTTCGGGAAGCACGAGCCGCCGTAGCCGCAGCCGGCGTAGAGGAAGTGGCTGCCGATGCGCTGGTCGCTGCCGATGCCGCGGCGCACCGCGTCGATGTCGGCGCCCAGCGCGTCGGCGAGCAGGGCCATCTCGTTCATGAAGCTGATGCGCGTGGCCAGCATGGCGTTGGCCGCGTATTTGGTCAGCTCGGCGGAAGCAACGTCCATCACCATGAGCTTCGAGCGGTTGCGCTCGAACGGCGCATAGAGCTGGCGCATGACGGCCGTGCCACGCTCGTCGTCGCTGCCGACGACGATGCGGTCGGGCCGCATGAAGTCCTCGACGGCGGCGCCTTCCTTCAAAAATTCAGGATTGGAGACGACGCTGCAGCCGTGATCGACGCCGCGTGCGCGGAGCTCGGCGGCGATGGCCTCGCGCACCTTCCCCGCCGTGCCCACCGGCACCGTGCTCTTGTCGACGACGACGCGGTGCCCGTCCATGTGGCGCCCGATCTGGCGCGCCGCCGCCAGCACGTACTGCAGGTCGGCCGAGCCGTCGGCGTCGGGCGGCGTGCCGACGGCGATGAACTGCACTGTGCCGTGCAGGGTGGCGGCGCGCACGTCGGTGTCGAAGCGCAGGCGCCCGGCCGCCGAATTGCGCTGCACCAGCTCCGCCAGGCCGAGCTCGTGGATCGGGATCGTGCCCCGCCGCAGCAGCGCGATCTTGGCCGCGTCGACGTCGAGGCAAAAGACGTCGTGGCCGAGATCGGCCAGGCAGGCGGCCGTGACCAGGCCGACGTAGCCGGAGCCGATGACTGTGACTTTCATGGGAGAAGGCAGGCGGCGAGGACGGCGAGTGTATTCGTGCCCACCGCGGGTTTGCCCGGCGCGATAATCGCGGGATGACTGAACCCACCGGCGTAGACGCCTCTTCTCTCAACGACACGCTCACGAACGACGCGCCGGCTGCGGCCGAAGCTCCCTCTCTCGCCTTCGCTGCCGTCGGGCTCGATCCCATCCTGCAGCGCGCCGTCGCCGACCAGGGCTACACCCTCATGACGCCGATCCAGGCCAAGGCGATTCCGCTCGTGCTGGCCGGCCGCGACGTGATGGGCGCGGCGCAGACCGGCACCGGCAAGACCGCCGCCTTCTCGCTGCCGCTGCTGCAGAAGATGCTGCCGCACGAGAACGCCAGCATGTCGCCGGCACGCCATCCGGTGCGGGCCCTCGTCATCACGCCGACGCGCGAGCTCGCCGACCAGGTGGCCGACAACATCAAGGGCTACGCCTCGCACTCGAAGCTGCGCGTCGCGGTGGTCTTCGGCGGCATCGACATGAAGCCGCAGACGCTCGAGCTGAAGGGCGGCGTCGAGGTGCTCGTCGCCACGCCGGGCCGGCTGCTCGACCACATCGAGGCCAAGAACTGCGTGCTCAACCAGGTGGAGTACGTGGTCCTCGACGAAGCCGACCGCATGCTCGACATCGGCTTCCTGCCGGACCTGCAGCGCATCCTGTCGTACCTGCCCAAGCAGCGCCAGACGCTGCTCTTTTCGGCCACCTTCTCGGCCGAGATCAAGCGCCTCGCCGAGAGCTATCTGCAGAACCCGATCCTGGTCGAGGTGGCTCGCGCGAATGCCACGGCCACCAATGTCGAGCAGCGCTTCTACAGCGTCTCGACCGACGACAAGCGCGCCGCCGTGCTGAAGCTGCTCAAGGAGCGCTCGCTCGGTCAGGCGCTGGTCTTCGTCAACTCGAAGCTCGGCTGCGCTCGCCTGGCGCGTTCGTTCGAGCGCGACGGCCTGCGCACCAACGCCCTGCATGGCGACAAGTCGCAGGACGAGCGGCTGAAGGCGCTGGAGGCGTTCAAGTCAGGCACCGTCGACGTGCTCGTCGCCACCGACGTGGCGGCGCGCGGGCTCGACATCGCCGATCTGCCGGCGGTCTTCAACTTCGACGTGCCGTTCAACGCCGAGGACTACGTGCACCGCATCGGCCGCACCGGCCGCGCCGGCGCGTCGGGCCTGGCGATCACGCTCGTCTCGAGCAGCGACGTGCGCCTCGTTGCCGACATCGAAAAGCTGATCCACAAGAAGATCGAGATCGAGCCGCTCGAGCTCGATTCGGCGCCGGTGCGCGCACCGTACCGCGAGCGGTCGCGGCGCGACGACGAGGGCGCCGCGCCGGCCCGCTCGGAGTTGAGCGAGGCGCGCGCGTCGTCCCCGCCGCGCAGCCCCGTTCGTGAAGCGGCTCGCGCCCCGAGCGATCCGTTCTTCGACAGGCCGTACGAGCCGTCGGCCTCCGGCTCGGCCGAGCCGGCCTGGGAAAAGCGCGCCGCGCCGATCGGCCGCGGCCTCTCGCCGAACATCAAGCCCAGGCGCAAGGTCGCGGCGCTGTTCGGCGCCAAGGTGCCGGAGTCGGTCGACACCTGACGCAGTCGCTCGGGCTTCTGCCGCTCAGCGGGCCAGGAACGACATCACCGCCGGCACGTCGCCCGGCAGCGCGGCCGGCGACGCCCGCCACGCCGAAACGGGCCCGCTGCGCGTGAACTCGCAAGCGAGCGTGAGCCCGACGCTCACCGCAAGCAGGGTGGCCGGCTGGAGCTGTGCCACGAGGGCGTCGAGCAGCGCCTGATTGCGGTAGGGCGTCTCGATCGTCACGATCGTCTGCCTCGCCCGCCGCGACTGGCTTTCGAGCTCGCGGATGCGTGCCGTGCGGGCGCTGGTATCCACCGGCAGGTAGCCGACGAAGGCGAAGCTCTGCCCGTTGAGCCCGCTCGCGGCGACAGCGAGCGCCAATGAGCTGGCACCGGGCAGGGCGATGACCCGCACGCCGGCCGAATGCGCCGCCGCAACCAGCAGCGCGCCCGGATCGGCGACGGCCGGCAGGCCGGCTTCGGAGATGAGGCCCATGTCATGGCCCGCCAGGGCCGGCGAGAGCAGCGCCTGGGTCGTGCGTGCCGAGTCGGCGGCCTCCGCCGGCCGACCTTTCGGCGGTCGCGGCAGCTCGACGATGGCGATCTCCTGGAGCGGCCGTGCCAGCGCCACGGCGGCATCGACCCGCTTCAGGAAGGCCCGGGTCGTCCTGGCGTTCTCGGCCACCCAGTGCGGCAGCCGAGCCGCCGTGCGCAGGACGGCGAGCGGCAGCAGCTCGGCGATGTCGACTGCTGCGCCCGGCGCGCCGAAGTCGAGCGTGTTCGGCACGAGGTAGAGCGTGCCGGCCGGGGCGCTCATCGCAGCGGGTCGAGGCCGGCGCCGCGCAGCAGCGCGCAGGTGCGGATGAGTGGCAGGCCGATCAGCGCCGTGGGATCGTCGGAATCGATCGCCTCGCACAGGGCGATGCCGAGCGCCTCGGCCTTGGCACTGCCGGCGCAGTCGTAGGGCTGCTCGAGACGCAGGTAGCGCTCGATCTCGGCGTCGTTCAGGGCGCGAAAGCGCACGGCGACGGGCACCAGCGCCGCCTCCCGGTAGCTGCTGGCCCGGCAGACGACGGCCACGCCGGTCTGGAACACGACGACGCGGCCGCGCATCGCCCGAAGCTGCGCGGTGGCCCGGTCGTGGTCGCCGGGCTTGCCGAGGCCGAGGCCATCGAGGTCGGCCACCTGGTCCGAGCCGATCACGACCGCCTCGGGGCGGCAAGCCGCGACGGCGTCGGCCTTGGCGAGCGCCAGGCGCAAGGCGGTGTGGCGCGGCGTCTCACCCGGCAAGGCCGCCTCGTCGACGCCGGGCGCCTGGACGTCGAAAGGCAGTCGCAGGCGCTCGAGCAATTCGCGCCGATAGCGCGAGGTCGAGGCGAGGACGAGAGGGCGTGCGGCCACGTGGCATTTTCCCATCGCCTTAGACTGACCGAATGACGACTTCCCGCATCACCGATCCGCGCCGGCTCGACGTGGCCGCGTTCGCTGCGGCGAGCGGCGAGTTGTCCGGCGAGTGGGTGCAGGCCGAACTGCGCCGCCTCGCCGCCGGCACGGTCAGCGGCGAGGGCGCGCCGGCGCCCGTGCGGTGGCAAGCGAGCGGCGCCCGGGAGCCGCTCGAGGGCGCCGGCGTGCAGGCTTCGTTGCGGCTCGGCGCCCGCACCGAGGTCGTGCTCGAGTGCCAGCGCTGCCTGCAGCCGGTCGCGGTGCCGCTGCACGTCGAGCGCCGCCTCTTCTTCGTCGCCGGAGAAGACACCGCCGAAGCGCTCGACGCCGACAGCGAAGACGACGTGCTCGCCCTCGCGCCGTCGCTCGACCTGCGGGCGCTGGTCGAGGACGAGCTGCTGCTGGCGTTGCCGCTGGTGCCGAGGCACGACGACTGCACCTTGCCGCTGCCGCCCGACCTCGCCGGGATGCCGGCCGAGGAAGAAGCGGCGCATCCGTTCGCGGCCCTGGCGGCGTTGCGGAGCAAGCCACTGCCGAACTGAGGCAGGCGCCCGGGAATACGGGCAGCTCCACGTGTCTTCGGCCAGGCGAGCCGCTGCTACAATGCCCGGCTTTGCCGTGGCGTGCGGCCAGCCCGTGAATGCCGCGCTGCCCAGCCGCCCGCCGCCCCGCCGCACGCGTGGGTCCCAGGAGAATTTTCATGGCCGTCCAACAGAACAAGAAGTCGCCTTCCAAGCGCGGCATGCACCGTGCGCACTACGCGCTCGACAAGCCGAGTACGGCCATCGAGCCGACCACGGGCGAAACCCACCTGCGCCATCACATCAGCGCGACCGGCTTTTACCGCGGCCGAAAGGTGCTGAAGACCAAAGCCGACGCCTGATCGCGGCGGGTTCGCTCATGGCGGCCGAACCGGCCCAGACGATCCGCCTCGCCGTCGACTGCATGGGCGGCGACCACGGGCCCTCCGTCACACTGCCCGCCTGCCGGGCCTTTCTTGCGTCGCACCCGACCGCCGAGCTCGTGCTCGTCGGCCGTGCCGAGGCGCTGAGCGCCGCGGTCGGCTGGCCCCGCTGCACGCGTGTCGTGGCCACCGAGGTCGTCGAGATGACCGACTCGGTGGAGACCGCGCTGCGGCGCAAGAAAGACTCGTCGCTGCGCGTGGCGGTGAGCCAGGTCAAGCCGCTCGACGACCGGCCGTCGCTGGCCCAGGCCTGCGTGTCGGCCGGCAACACCGGCGCGCTCATGGCCGTCTCGCGCTACGTGCTCAAGACGATCGACGGCATCGACCGTCCGGCGATCGCCACGGTGATGCCGAACGAGCGCGACGGCTTCACCACCGTGCTCGACCTCGGCGCCAACGTCGACTGCACCGCCACGCACCTGCTTCAGTTCGCCATCATGGGCAGCGCGCTGGTGGCGGCAATGAGCGGCAGGGCCGACCCCACCGTGGGCCTGCTCAACATCGGCGAAGAAGAGATCAAGGGCGGCGAAGCCGTCAAGGAAGCCGGCGAGCTGCTGCGTGCCGCGGCCGCGGCCGGGTTGGTGAACTTCCACGGCAACGTCGAGGCGACGGACATCTTCATGGGCACGACCGACCTCGTCGTCTGCGATGGCTTCGTCGGCAACGTGATGCTGAAGACCGCCGAAGGCCTGGCCTCGATGCTCACCAGCTTCATCAAGCAGGAATTCCGCCGCAACGCGTTCACCCAGCTCGCTGCCTTCGCCGCCTTGCCGGTGCTGAATCGCTTCAAGGCCCGCGTCGACCACCGCCGCTACAACGGCGCCGCCCTGCTCGGCCTGCGCGGCCTCGTCTTCAAGAGCCACGGCTCGGCCGACGCGTTCGCCTTCGAGCAGGCACTGCATCGGGCCTATGAAGCGGCCCGCAACGGCCTGCTCGACCGCGTGCGCCACCGCATCAGCGCGACGATGGCGGCCATGCCGTCGGCCGACGACGCGCACACCGCGACGTTCAGCGAGGAAGGGCCGTCGACGATGGCCGCGGTTCATTCCCTCTGAGGCGGTGACCGGATGACCTCGGCGACCTTTCGCCACTCGCGCATCGCCGGCACCGGCAGCTACCTGCCGCCCGACCGCGTCAGCAACGCGCAACTCGCCGAGCGGCTGGCGCGTGGCGGCGTCGAAACCTCCGACGACTGGATCGTCGAGCGCACGGGCATCCGCTTCCGCCACTTCGCGGCGCCGGAGGTCGCCTGCAGCGACCTCGCCCTCGAAGCGTCGAAAAGGGCGCTCGAGGCTGCCGACTGCGACCCGCACGACATCGACCTCATCATCCTGGCGACGTCGACGCCCGACATGGTGTTTCCATCGGCGGCGTGCATCCTGCAGAACAAGCTCGGCATCCACGGCTGCGCCGCATTCGACGTGCAGGCGGTCTGCTCCGGCTTCGTCTACGCCCTGTCGATCGCCGACTCGATGGTCAAGACCGGCGCCGCGAAGCGCGCCCTGGTCGTCGGCTCCGAGGTGTTCTCGCGCATCCTCGACTTCACCGACCGGACGACGTGCGTGCTGTTCGGCGACGGCGCCGGCGCCGTCGTCCTGGAGGCGAGCGAGTCGCCGGGCGTGCTCGCGACCGAGCTTCACGCCGACGGCCGCCACGTCGGCATCCTGTGCGTGCCCGGCAACGTCTCGGGCGGGCACATCCTCGGCGACCCGGTCCTCAAGATGGATGGCCCGGCGGTCTTCAAGCTGGCCGTCGGCGTGCTCGAGAGCGTGGCGCGGTCGGTGCTCGCCAAGGCCGGTCGCCAGGACAGCGACATCGACTGGCTCATTCCGCACCAGGCGAACATCCGCATCATGCAAAGCACGGCGAAGAAGCTGAAGCTGGCGCCCGAAAAGCTGGTCGCCACCGTCGACCGCCACGGCAACACCTCGGCCGCTTCGGTCCCGCTCGCCCTCGACGACGCGGTTCGCGCCGGCCAGGTGAAGCGCGGCGACACGGTCCTGCTCGAAGGCGTCGGCGGCGGCTTCACCTGGGGCGCGGCGCTCCTCGACTATTAGCTGCTTGCTTCCATGCATCCCTTCGCGTTCGTCTTTCCCGGCCAGGGCTCGCAGTCGGTCGGCATGCTCGACGCCTGGGGCAGCCACCCCGCCATCCGCGAGACGCTTGCCGAGGCGTCGTCGGCACTGGGTGAGGATGTCGCCCGGCTCATCCGGGAGGGTCCGAAGGAGCAGCTCGACCTGACCACGAACACGCAGCCGGTGATGCTGACCGCCGGCGTCGCCTGCTACCGCGCGTGGCTCGCCGAAACCCGGACCGCACCGGCCATCGTCGCGGGGCATTCGCTGGGCGAGTACACCGCGCTCGTCGTGGCCGGCTCGCTCTCGCTCGCCGAGGCGTTGCCGCTGGTGCGCTTTCGCGCCGAGGCGATGCAGGAGGCGGTGCCGGTGGGCGCCGGCGCCATGGCCGCCATCCTCGGCCTCGATGCATCGGCGGTCGTCGACGGCTGCGCCCAGGCGGCCCGCGACACCGGCGAGGTCGTCCAGGCGGCCAATTTCAACGACCCGAAGCAGACCGTCATTGCCGGCACCAAGGCGGGCGTCGACAAGGCCTGCGAGCTGCTGAAGGCGGCCGGCGCCAAGCGCACGCTGCCGCTCGCCGTCTCCGCGCCCTTCCATTCGGCGCTCATGAAGCCGGCCGCCGAGCGCCTGCGCCAGCGGCTGGTCACGACCCTGATCGACGCGCCCTTCATTCCGCTCATCGACAACATCGACGTGAAGAGCGAGACCGAGCCCGCGGCGATCCGCGATGCGCTTTACCGCCAGGCCTTCGGCGCCGTGCGCTGGGCGGAGACGATCGAGGCGATCTACGCCCGCGGCGTCACGCACATCCTGGAATGCGGGCCGGGCAAGGTGCTGTTCGGGATGGTGAAGCGGATCGAACCGCGCGCCGTGTCGGCCGCGGTGTTCGACCCCGCGTCGCTGAACGACGCGCGGGCGTTGCTGGCCGGCACGTGATCGATTCGGCCGCGGGTTCGGCCGCGGGTTCGGCCCAGGTGGCGCTGGTCACCGGCGCGTCGCGGGGCATCGGCCGAGCGATCGCCCTGGCCCTCGCCGGCAAGGGTTTGCGCGTCGTCGGC
Source organism: uncultured Rhizobacter sp. (assembly GCA_964236395.1). GTDB lineage: Bacteria > Pseudomonadota > Gammaproteobacteria > Burkholderiales > Burkholderiaceae_C > Schlegelella_A. The sequence continues at coordinate 4,934 of CAXSEJ010000001.1, read as the reverse complement.
ACCGCCACGACGGCGAGCGGCGCCGACGGCATCGGCGAGGCGCTGGCATCGTTCCCCGGCTGCCGCGGCATCGTTCTCGACGTCACCGACGGCGAGGCGGTGATCGCCGCCGTCGACGCCGTCGTCAAGGAACACGGCGCCTTGCACGTGCTCGTCAACAACGCCGGCATCACCCGCGACATGCTGTCGATGCGCATGAAAGACGACGACTGGCACGCCGTGCTCGCGACCAACCTCACGGCGGTGTTTCGCGCCTGCCGCGCCGCCATTCGGCCGATGATGAAGCAACGCTACGGCCGCATCGTCAGCATCACCTCGGTCGTCGGCGCCAGCGGCAATCCCGGCCAGGCCAACTACGCCGCGGCCAAGGCCGGCGTCGCCGGCATGACGCGTTCGCTGGCGCGCGAGCTCGGCAGTCGCGGCATCACGGTCAACTGCGTCGCGCCCGGCTTCATCGAGACCGACATGACGCGCGGCCTGCCCGAAGCACAGAGCGCCGCCCTTCTGGCGCAGATTCCGCTCGGCCGGCTCGGCCAGGCAGCCGAGGTCGCGCACGCGGTCGCCTTCCTGGCCTCGGCCGAGGCGGCCTACATCACGGGCACCGAGCTGCACGTCAACGGCGGCATGCTGATGTCCTGACGCCGGGGCGTTGCAGCCGGCTCGACGAACGCCGCACCGTAGAATCGGCGTCTACTTTTTTACACACTCCCGGAGGAGTCATGAGCGACATAGAAGCACGAGTCAAGAAGATCATCGCCGAACAGTTGGGTGTTCCGGAGGCCGACGTCACGAACGAAAAGGCGTTCGTGGCCGACCTGGGCGCCGACTCGCTCGACACGGTCGAACTCGTGATGGCGCTCGAAGACGAATTCGGCATCGAGATCCCCGACGAGGAAGCCGAGAAGATCACGACCGTCCAGCTCGCCATCGACTACGCCCAGAAGCACCAGAAGGCGGCCTGAAAGGCGGGGAGCCATGTCGATGAGCCGCCGCGTCGTCGTGACCGGGCTGGGGCTCATCAGCCCGGTCGGCAACAGCGTCGCCGAGGGCTGGCAGAACGTCCTGGCGGGCCGCTCCGGCATCGCCGACATCACCAAGTTCGACGCTTCGGCCTTTTCGTGCCGGTTTGCCGGTGAAGTGAAGGGCTTCCGGGTCGAAGACTACTTCCCGGCCAAGGACGCGCGCCACATGGACGCGTTCATCCACTACGGCCTGGCCGCTTCGGTCCAGGCGGTGCGAGACGCCGGTTTGCCCACCAACGAGGCGCTCAGCGAAGAAGAGGCGCAGCGAATCGGCTGCCTGATCGGCTCCGGCATCGGCGGCTTGCCGCTCATCGAGAGCACGCAGTCGGAGCTCGAGAAACGCGGGCCGCGGCGCATCACGCCGTTCTTCGTGCCGGCATCGATCATCAACATGATCTCGGGGCATGTCTCCATCCTGTTCGGCTTCCAGGGCCCGAACCTGGCCATCGTCACCGCCTGCACGACCGGGCTGCACTCGATCGGCCTGGCCGGCCGAATGATCGAGCACGGCGACGCCGACGTGATGATCGCCGGCGGCGCCGAGGCCACCGTGTCGCCGCTAGGCATCGGCGGCTTCGCGGCGGCGCGAGCCCTGTCGACCCGCAACGACGACCCGGCCACCGCCTCGCGACCGTGGGACAAGGACCGCGACGGCTTCGTGCTCGGCGAGGGCGCCGGCGTGCTGGTGCTCGAGGAGTACGAACACGCGAAGCGCCGGGGCGCCAAGATCTACGCCGAGCTGGCCGGTTTCGGCATGGGCGCCGACGCCTTCCACATGACCGCCCCGAACGTCGACGGGCCCAAGCGCTCGATGCTGGCCGCGCTGCGCTCCGCCGGCCTCGATCCGGGTGAGGTGCACTACCTCAACGCCCACGGCACCTCGACGCCGCTCGGCGACGTCAACGAGAGCAACGCCATCAAGCTCGCCTTCGGCAGCGCGGCCGACCAGCTCGTGGTCAGCTCGACGAAGTCGATGACCGGACACCTGCTCGGCGGCGCCGGCGGGATCGAGTCGGTGTTCACCGTGATGGCCGTCAACGAGCAGATCGCGCCGCCGACGATCAACATCTTCGAGCAAGATCCGGAGTGCGACCTCGATTACTGCGCCAACACGGCGCGAGAGATGCGGATCGACTACGCGATGAAGAACAACTTCGGGTTCGGCGGCACGAACGGCACGCTCGTGTTCAAGCGGGTGTGACCACGCCCGGTGCCGCGCAGCAGCGCGACCCGTTTGCCTGCAGCGTGGTGCTGCGCCGTTTCGGGCTTTGGCGCACGGCCGTGGCGGTCCTGGCGGCCGCAGCCCTCGCCGCCCTGTACGGTTGGGGCAGTGCCGAACACGGCGACACGGAATCGTCCGCGATCTCGTGGTTCGCCGGCTGTGCCGGGCTCGCGGTCGTCGCCTTGTCACTCTTGCTTTTCCGGGTCGAAGGCGGCACCTTGCGCCGAGACGCCGGTCGCTGGACGTTCGCGCCTCGCGCCGCCGGACCGGCAGACGAGCCGCAGGGCGGCGACCTCGTCCTCGCACTCGATTTCGGAATCTTCATGCTGCTCGCTTTCGACCGCCACGATGTTGCGCTCCGGCCCATGCGTCGTTGGCTGCCAGTTCAGCGCCAGGGCCTCGAGCGCGAATGGCAGGCACTGCGCTGTGCCGTGCACGCACGCCGGCCCATGGCTGCAGCGGCGACCGGCGCAGCCGGGCCGCCCGAATGACCGGGCCCAAAGCGCCCGACGCCGACGCGGCGCTCGTCGAGCGGTTCAAGCAGGGCGATGTGCGCGCGTTCGAGATGCTGGTCGTCAAGTACCAGCGGCGCATCGAGCGGCTGGTCGGCCGGATGGTGCGAGACGTCGATCTGGTGCCCGACATCGCCCAGGAAACATTCATCAGGGCCTATCGGGCGCTGCCGCAGTTCCGGGGCGACAGCGCGTTCTACACCTGGCTGTACCGCATCGCCGTCAACACGGCGAAGAAGCAGCTGATGGAGCTCAAGCGCGACCCGCTCGTGACCGAGTCGGCGCGGGCGAGCCGCGACGAGGACGACGACGCGTCGGTGGTCGAGAACGAGCCCAGCGACAGCGGCACGCCCGAGGCCCACCTGGCCAGCAAGCAGATTGCCGCGGCGGTGAACTTTGCGGTCGAAGCCTTGTCCGAAGAGTTGCGGCAGGCGATCACCTTGCGCGAGATCGAAGGTCTCAGCTACGAGGAGATCGCCGAGGTCATGAACTGCCCGATCGGCACCGTGCGGTCGCGGATTTTTCGGGCCCGCGAGGCGATCGCTGCCAGGCTGCGGCCGATGCTGGACACCCGTGCGGGTGAACGGTGGTGAAACGGTAGTGAACGGGTGAGCGGATGAGCGGACGGTGTGTGCCCGATGATGGGCGGTTGCGTGTCGTGGCGCCCTGGTGAACCTGAAGGTGGAGAGAAGATGTCGACCGATTCCCATGACGATTGCCCGACCCGTGAGCGGCTGTCTGCCTTGCTCGATGGCGAAACACGAGACGCGGCCTCGGCCGCGGCCTGCGCCACCTGGCGCGACGAAGACGATGCGCGTCGCGACTGGCATGCCTGGCACCTGATCGGCGACGTGATTCGCTCCGGCGAACTGGCAAGCAGCGCCGACCACGACGCCCGGTTCCTCTCCACCCTGCGCACCCGCCTGGCCAGCGAGTCGGCCCCGACCGCTGCCAACGTCGTGTCGCTCGACATCGTGCGCGAAGCGCGCCGGCCGGCGGCGTGGCGGCTGCCTGCGGCGATGGCGGCCGGCGTGGTGCTCGTCGTCGGCACCTTCGCGCTGGTGCGCCCCGATCAGCCGCTCGCCGACCGCTCGCCTGCAATCGCCTCGGCCGAGCCCGCGGCGCCGGTGTCGGTGCAGGGACAGGCGGCTTGGCAGTCGCCGGTGCGCACCGCCATGAACAGCGAGCCGGGCCTCGTCACCGACCACCGGATCCTGCGCGACGAGCAACTGCAGCGCTACCTGGCCGCGCACAAACAGTTCGCCGGCACCTCGGCGCTCGGCGTGCCGTCGGCCTTCTTGCGCAGCGCGACGGTCGAAGCACCGGCGCGTTAGGCACGGCTGGCCATGTTGATGCGTGCACTTCGCCCGGCCACGTTCGCCTGGGCGGCGCTGTGTCTGCTCGCACCGGCGTGGGGGCAGTCCGCTGCCGGCGGCGTCACCGGGGCGCCGCCGAGCGAGGTCCGCAGCTGGCTGCTGCGCATCCACGAGGCGGCGAGCCGGCGCAACTTCCAGGGCACCTTCATCGTCAGCAGCGGGGGCACGATGGCGAGCGCCCGTATCGCCCACTACTGGGATGGCCCGAACCAGTACGAGCGCATCGAGTCGCTCGACGGCAAGCAGCGCAAGGTCTTTCGCCACAACGAAGTCGTGCACACCGTCTGGCCCGGCAGCCAGGTCGCCCTGGTCGAGCAACGCGGATTGCTGAGCTCGTTCCCGGCACTCCTGCAGGCGGGCGACGACGGCATCGCCGAGTGGTACGACGTGCGCGCCGACGGCGTCGACCGCGTGGCCGGGCACGAGGCCGATGTACTCGTCGTCAAGGCGCGCGACGCCCTTCGCTACGGCTACCGCCTCTGGGCCGATCGTGCCTCCGGACTGCTGCTGCGTGCCGACGTCCTGGGCGAGCAGGGCGACGTGCTGGAAACCTCGGCCTTCTCCGATGTCGCCATCGGCATCCGGCCGCAGCCCGACAGCGTCTTGCACGCCATGCGCAAGCTCGACGGCTACCGCGTCGTCCGGCCGGTCCTGACGCCGACGAGGCTCGACCAGGAAGGCTGGGCCATGCGCCGCCTCGCGCCCGGATTCCGGCAGGTGAGTTGCGTGCGCCGAATCATGGAGCCACCTGGCGACGGTGCCTCCGCCGGTCCGCCGGCCGTCGTCCAGAGCATTTATTCCG